>CAOJNP010000012.1 GCA_948439995.1 uncultured Erysipelotrichaceae bacterium
AAATACCTCTATTGGCACGAGAGTTGTAGATTAACTAAAATCTTCGTTACATATATGGCTAACTACTATATATACATCCTTAAAGGGAGTTGTTGGTAACACTAAAACCATCATTATAGGTAAAGAAAGAGAGGTGAATCAATGAATGCAAGAGAGACTTTAAACTTAATATCAAAACAATGGTGTGATCTAAATGATTTAAGAAAACTTACAGGGCTAGGAAAAAATAATGCTATCAAGTTAAAAAATGAAATAAGAATTGATTTAGAAAACAAAGGCTATTTACTTCCTAACAAATTACTTCCTATGAATGAAGTTGTAAGTTATCTCAAAATAAATATAAGTTATCTTCAAAAAATGGCAAAAGAAGTTATTAACTAGAAAGGAGTTTTAAATGAAAACAATAAGTGAAATGAGAAAAGAAGCAACAAAAAAAGACTTCATAGTTGATAACCTAATGAAATCTAAAGGATTATATTGTCTTGTTGCGAGACCAAAGGTTGGCAAGTCGTTATTGGCACTTCAACTTGCTAACTCTATTGCAACAGGAACAACATTTTTAGGATTTAGGACAAGTCCATCTCCTGTCTTATATATTAGCACAGAAATGAATTCTACGCAATTAGTTGATAGAATTGATAAGATGGATTTACAATTTAATGATGATAATTTCGTTATGATAGAACAAAATCCAAGTGAAAGAAAACTAAATTTAATGGATTTACAACTCCAATTTCAAACATTTTCTAATGAGTACAAAGGCCGATTTGTAATCATAGATATGTTTAGTGGAATTGATTTAAACAATGGTTATAATCTAAATGATTATCAAGACATGGGACAAGTTGTAATTCCAAAATTTAGAGAACTGTGTAAAAAATATGACTTTACTATTCTTCTAGTCCATCACTTAAATAAGAATAATACTTCTTTGGGTAGCACTGCTATTGATGGATCAGTTGATGGTAAAATTACTTTGAAACAGGATTCAAACTTAAAGAATAAAATCTTATTGAACTATGAAAGTAGAGACTATGAAGGATTAGATTTAGTTCTAAAACGAAATGAAAATTTATTATTTGAACTATCAGAAGTCGAGAGTGATGACTTAAATTATAATATACTAACTTTTCTAAATTATGCTATTAAACAAAAAGAATTTTCTTTTAATGTATCGGATATAACAAGTAAATTAAACTTACAAATTACTCCATCAGCATTTGGAAAATTATTAAATAACAACATAGCAAATTTAGAAAAAGAAGGACTTCATATTGAGCAAAAAAGAACTTCTACTGAAAGAATATATGTTGCAAAATATGAAGAACCAACTTATGAAAATGAATAATTTTCATAAGAGTTTTTGTAACTTTTTTCTAAAAAGTTATAGGTAAAAAATGAACGAGGCACGTTTTGCTTGCTCGCAAGTGAAAGTGGCGATAGTGAATATTTTTACAATTATGAAAAGTTTACTCTTTCATAATTTATTAAATGATAAGTACCTAGTAGGTGCTTATTATTTAATCTTGTTTATAAGCATTTGCCTTTACGTTAGTTTAGGCATTTGCGATTAAACAAGCAAGGGGTTATTAGGGAACTCCCTAATCTCACGTGGGCTATGCCCTAGTGAGATAGGTCAATAAATGACCTTTATGCTAAAGAAGTACAAGCAAAGGAGGAATTAAATGTATGATGGCAAACAAGTTGTACGAGTAGAAACACAATATAAGAAAGATGATCTGTATAATATCGGTGTTGAAATGAAAGACCGAAAAGGTACAGGTAATTACGATATAGAACGTAAAGTTTATAATGTAGAATATGTTTCACTTACTCAAAATAATTTATATCAAGAAGTGAAATACAATTTAAAAAAAAGAAAAATAGAATATTTAGATAGACCAAAAACTAATCTATTAAATGGTGTAACATTCACGAGTGGTCCTGAATTTTTTCAAGCACTAGGAATGGAATTTGTAGATAGTGGTAGAACGTATCACACAGGAGATAAAAAAGGTCAAGCAATAATGATACCAAAAATAAAATCAAAGGAAGATATACCGAATGCTGTATCTTTCTTTTTTGACTCCTGTATGGAATTTCTAAAAGATTATGTAGGCGAAGAAAATATACTTCTTGCTCAAATCCACTATGATGAAGATACACCCCATCTTCAAGCATACTTTTTGCCAGTTGTAGATATGGTTAAAAGAAAATGCTATGTTAAAGATGATAAGGGAAATGTTGTTAAAGAAGAAGTTAAAAAGAAAGATGGTACTACTTCTATTGTTCCTAAATTACTTCGTGATGATAAAGGTAAAATTATCTATGAGGAAGTCAAAGGAAAATTTCTAAATTGTGATCAGTTTTGGAAACAAAAAGGTGGTAAATTATCTTTTCATCAAATGCAAAATGACTTTAATAAGTTCATAACTGAAAAAGGATTTAACCTCTATCGTGGAGACATTGGAGCAAACAAACAAAATCAATCTAAATTAGAGTACGATATAGCCGAAAAAAAGGCTGAATTAGAAGAATTAAATCAAGAAAAGGAAAATACCTTACAAATAATCGAAAACTCCAAAAATGGACTTAAAAACCTAGAAAAAGAGGTTGATAAAGATTTACTAAATCCTGTAAAAAGAAAACTAGGTGGCTATAAAGAAGATGATGTATCTAAAATTATAGAATATACCAAAGGTTTAGAAAATAAAGTTACTATTCTATCTACTGATAATAATAACAAAGATTTGATGATTGATAAACTAACAAAAGAAAATAAGACTTTTAAAAATAACAGTGAACTAATCAAGAAAAATAAAATCATTAAGGAACAAAAATCTACTATCAATGAACAAAAGCAAGAGATTGGTAGATTAAGTGAATTAGTAGATATTTTAAATAATAACATTGAAAGTTTAAAACTAAAATTTGAGCATGAAATTGAAAAATGGAAGAATCTATTTAAAAAGATGTGTAAGGCAATAGACAAAGTTTTAGGTAGAGATAAACCTAAAGAACGTTTGGAAGATTATGAAGATATTGCTGATGCAATTAACTATGGTTACTATAACAAAAATAACGATAAGGACAAAGATGATTATGAAATCGGTATATAGAAAGGAAAATCTATTATGATGGAAATTATTATTGATAAAAATACTAATATAGAAAAAGAAAAATTGATAATTGAATCACTAGAATTATCACTTAAAGAAGATAAAGCTAGAAATGATAATAAAAGCATAAAATACCATACTATGGCATTAGAAGAACACAAAAAAGTTCTTTTTAATTTAGAAAACACTAACAAAAGTGAATTAGAAATAGAAATATAGAAAGGTTGTGATATTATGTCAGTTAGTAGATTAGATCCCAAGAAATGGACTAAAGATGGTCGCAAATGGAATTTTCATGTACGATATAAAGACTTAGATGGTAAAACAAAGCAATATCAATCAAAATTATTTAAAACGAAACCAGAGGCTCAAGAGGCAGAAAGAGTTTTTCTTTTAGAACTAGATAAATACAGACCAGATAACAATATGACTTTTAGAGATTTATATTTAGCATTTTATGATTATCAAGAGGATAAAGTAAAAGAAACTACTCTACACACTTATAAAGATAGAATGCGATATATGGCACTTTTAGATAATATTAAAGTGAAAGAATTTAACTTACAACATTATGAAATGTGGCGAAAGAAAATTTTAGAATATCCTTTATCAAATAGGACTAGAAATTATATTTACAAATTTTTAAAAACAATTATGAATTTTGGTACAAAGTGGTATGGTTTAAATTTCAATCAAATATATCCTAAAATGACTAATTTTACAAATCCAAATGAAATCAAAAAAGAAATGGAATTTTGGACTTATGAAGAATTTAGCAAATTTATTTCAGTAGAAGAAGATTTAACATTTAAATGTTTATTTAAAACTTTATACTTTTGTGGACTTCGTAAAGGCGAAGCAAGAGCATTAAATTGGAATGATATTGATTTTACAAATGGTACAATTAGAATCAATAAAGGATTATCGGACAATGTAAATGGTAAAAAATATATCATAACGAGTCCTAAAACTCTCACAAGTAATAGAACACTACCTATTCCTAAAGAGTTGTTAAATGATCTAAAAGAACTTAAAGAAAAAGTTATGGAGTTTACAAATTATAATGATAATTGGTTTGTATTTGGTAATGCTGTCCCACTAGGAGATGATATTATTAGGCGAAGAAAAAACAATAATTGTAAAGAGGCAAATGTTAAAGAAATAAGAATACACGATTTTAGACATTCTTGTGCCTCACTTTTAATCAATAATGGTGCAGACATAACACTTGTTGCTAAATTTCTAGGACACTCTAAAATTGATGAAACTTTAAATACTTACTCCCATATGTTTAAAAATAAATTAAATAATATCATAGGACTTATTGATAATCTAAATGAAAATGCAAAAAGTGATATTGATATTGATTCTACAAAAAACAATGATGATTATGAAATAAGTTTATAATGAATAAGGAAACTGGTATATTATTGTGCTAGTTTCCTTATTTTTTTATGTTTTAATTTCTTAAAAAAACCTAAATTTGTTACATAACTGTTACATAAAGGCATATTTTAAAAATGTGAAATGCTACAAACCCTTATAAATAAAGGGATAAAAAAAGTGTCCAGCATTTCTGCTGGACTTCAGGGGGTTTTGGTTGATTCATTCTCACATATTGTTGGTAAGAATGAATATTGAGCATGACGTTTCTATCATGCTATACTAATAATATAATGAAGAAGGGATTTTGTCAATCAGAAAATCTTTGAATTAATTTGTAAAGTTGATCTTACTTGTTAATGCTAAATAATAATCTGAATTTAAATAGTCTTTACTTTTTAAATAAGAACTAGCATCCTTTTTTGCCTGTAATAAAATTTTATAATCCCTTTTTAAATCTGCTAAATGAAATGACATATCACCACTTTGTTGAACACCAAATAAATCTCCTTGGCCTCGTAATTCAAAATCTTTTTCACTAATATAAAAGCCATCATTACTCTCTTCTAATACATGCAATCTTTCAATATCTTGATTACTAATTAAATAACAATAAGATTGTAAATCATTTCTTCCTACTCTTCCTCGTAATTGATGAAGAGTAGCTAGCCCAAAACGCTCTGCATTAAAAATAATCATCATCGTAGCATTTTTAACATCAACCCCAACTTCTATTACGGTTGTAGAAATTAACAATTTTGTTTCTCCTATTTCAAAAGATTTCATTACATTTTCTTTTTCTTTTGATTTCATTTTTCCATGTAATATATCCATTTTAAATTTATCTCGAAAAGCTAAAGTAAATTTTTCTTTTAATAAATTAATATCTTTTAATTCATCCATTTCTCCTTCTTCAATCAAAGGAGCAACCACATAAATTTGATGACCATTTTTAATTTCTTCATATACATGCTTTAAAACTTCTTTTAATTCCGATTCTTTTTTAACTTGTGTAATGATTTCTTTTCTTCCCTTTGGTTTTGTTTTAATAACACTGGTATCCATATCTCCATAAATAGTAAGAGCATAAGTTCTTGGAATAGGAGTAGCACTTAAATAAAGTACATCTGAACGATAACCCTTATTCTGTAAATTTTTTCTTTGATTTACTCCAAAGCGATGTTGTTCATCTGTTACAACAAAACCTAAATTAAAGAAATTTACATGATCATTTAATAAAGCATGAGTACCAATTACAATATCTACCTGACCAGTCTCAATTTTTTCTAACACTTTTTTCTTTTCACTTTGCTTCATACTTCCGACAAATAACTCTACATGTAAAGAAAAATGATCAAACAATTTCAACAAAGATAAATAATGTTGAGTAGCCAATATTTCAGTAGGTGCCATCATGACACTTTGATAACCTGATAAAACATTTGCATACATTAAAATACTTGCGACAATTGTCTTTCCGCTTCCAACATCTCCAAGTAGCAAACGATTCATTCTCTTATCACTTTCTAAATCTTGTAAACCATCTTGAATGGCCTCTAATTGGTCATGAGTTAAAGAAAATGGCAAAGAATCAATAAAATCATAAACCAATTGCTTATTAAATTTTCTTTTTAACCCATTGGAAGAAGTTTCTGTCTCTTTTAAAAATAAAACTTGAAACATAAACTCAAAAAGTTCTTCGTAAATAAATCTTAATTTAGCACTTTTAATTTCTTCTGCATTTTTGGGAAAATGCAAAAATTTTAATGCTTCTAATTTTGGAATAAATTGATATAATTCTTGAAATGCGAGTGGAATTCGATCATAAATAGTGATAGGTAAAGTAATAGCTGTTTTCATCCATTTTTCAATGTTTGCATTTTTAATTCCTTTCATCAAATGATAAATAGGAATAATTTTTGGAATTAGAATCGCATTCACTTTAATATCATTAGCAATAAATTGATTTGTTTTTTCTTGATATTTTCCTATCAAAGTAATTTCTTTTCCCACTTTTAAATTTGGTTTTAAAAAAGCTCGATTAAAAATAGATACCTTTAATAATTGATTTTGAAATTTAGCATGAAATCTTAATCGATTAAAGTTTCTTCTAATATAAGATACTTGAGCATCTGATTCAATTACAACATTAATGACTTGAATTACTTTTTCATCATGTTGTAAAATCGGACTAGGGCTCAAAAATTCATAACGATAAGGATAATATTCTAAAAATTGTTCTACTGTTTCAATTCCAATTTCAGAAAAAAGTTTCCTTGTTGATTCTCCAAAACCATTAATTTTTGAAAGTTCCATATTGATCCTACTCCATAGAAATCATATCATTTTATACAATTGTTCGCAACAAAAACTAAAATACTTTAAAAAATTAAAAGATAATATTTTTGTTTAATATTGGAAAATATTAGGAAAAATCCGTTACTTGGAATTTTTTTAAAAAAAAGTAAAAAAATGATTGACAAATCATATCGATGCGGTTAGTATATAAATCACCAATTCACTTGTAGAAGGCGAATTGGTGCTAGTATCACACTAGTCAACCCCTTTTTATTCTTTTAGGAAACTGTCTTTCAGGGGGCAGTTTCCATTTTTTTTTATAAAAAAATAATTTTTTAATAATCATTTATTTTAAATTTTATATATAAAGCCTTTTTTATAATCAATTAAATTTTACTATTGAATATATTAAATTTTTTAGAATTATTGATTTTTTCGTACCAGGAAAATTCTATAAAAATAGAAAATATAAGATAAACAGGAACAAATATTTATATTAGTAAATTTTTTATAACAGCATAATTAAAAAAAGATCTATTCTGATCTTTTAGATAAATGTAAATAATAAGCATAACGTTCTTGTGCTTCTTTTTTATTTTGTTCAAGCAAATCATTAGCAAGCATTTCATCTTTAATACGTAGAGCATGATAACGAACTTCGTGATCTAAAAATTCATGATATCGTTTAAAGTCTGGTTCTTTGCTATCCAAATACAATTTTTGCTCCTTTGGATTATAACGCATTAATAAATTATAACCCACATCAACAGATAATTTTTGTTCTAAAGTACTACAACTCATGCCACCTTTAATTCCTTGTTCAATACAAGGCGCATATGCAATAATAATAGAAGGTCCTACATGTTCTTTTGCTTCTTTCATAACTTTTAAAGTATGCATCATATTAGCACCTAAACTAATACTCGCAACATAACAATTTGGATAACTCATTGCTATACGGAATAAATCTTTTTTTGCACTTTTTTTACCGAAATCAGCAAACTCTGCTACTTGTCCTGTATGACTAGATTTGCTCATTTGTCCTCCTGTATTGGAATAAACTTCCGTATCTAAAACTAATATTTTAATGTTTTCTCCACTAGATAAAACATGGTCAATGCCTCCAAAACCAATATCATAAGCCCAACCATCTCCACCGAAAGCAAAAACAGTTCTAGCTGGAATATAATCAATCAAATCTCTCAGCTCATCGGGTATTTCTTTCTTCATCAATTCCTTTTTGATATAAGAAGTCTTTTCATAATCACTAATATTTTCAATAAAAGAGTTAAATAAGGATTGAATTTCTTTTGATACTGTTTTCATAGATTCTTTCATTATTTTTAAGATACGATTTCTTTTATTTTGATATGAAATATGAATACCATAAGCAAACTCTGCATTGTCTTCAAATAATGAATTAGCCCAAGGAAGAGTATATGGTGTTGATGGAACACTTCCACCATAAATGCTTGAACAACCTGTTGCATTAGCAATAACCAATTCATCCTGAAACAATTGTGTCAATAATTTAATATAAGCAGTTTCACCACAGCCAGCACAAGCTCCACTAAATTCGAAGCGTGGTTTTCTTAATTGACTATTTTTAATTGTATAAAGTGGTTCTAATTTTGGATTTTCATGTTCTTCAAAATAATGATCAGCTTCCTTTTGTTTTTCTTCAGAATATTGTCCAAATTCCAATGCCTTTTCACCATTTTTTCCAGGACAAACATTAATACACAAACCACAACTTGTACAATCTGCTTCGCTTATACTGATAAGATAATGATATTCAGAATTTCCTTGTGCTGGAAGACCTATTTCATCTTTTGTTAAAAATGGACGAATCACTGCATGAGGACATACAAAACTACACATGCCACATTGAATACAATTTTCTTTTTTCCATTTTACTACTTCGGAAGAAATATTTCTTTTTTCACGTTTGCTTAAACCACCTGGAAAAGTTCCATCATGATAATCTAATATTTCCGAAACCTTTAAATCATTCCCCATTCGTCTACTAATCCGTTCAATAACAGAATAATCGGTTTTCAGTTCTTCTTTCGAAGAAGTAGAATGAATAGAAACATTACGAATAAAACCAAAAACATTTTCAATCGCTGCAATATTATTATTTACCACTTCTTCTCCTTTGGTTTTAAATTCATTTTGAATCGTATTAATGATAAGATCTTTCGCATTTTCAATTCCCAATTGAGATAAAATAATGACTTCCATTATTTTATTAATCTTTCCTTTTAAATGATGCTTTAATGCAACACTTTCTGCATCAATAGAAAGAATCTTTACATTTTTCTTTTCCAAAATACTAATTTCTTCTTTTGTTAATTTTGATAAAAAATCAGTTTCTTCTTTAGCATTTACTAATAAAATACCATTTTCTTTTAATTCAGACAAAATATGAAACTTGGAAAAATACTCTACTTTTGTTACAACCATAACATCTGGATTGGTGACATAAAAAGGAGCATGAATTGGATTTTTCGAAATTCTTAAATTACTAACTGTAACTCCACCACTTTTTTTCGAATCATATTCAAAATAACCTTGTACATAAGAATCGGTTTTCTCGCCAAGGATATACAAAATATCTTTACTTGCTCCAACCATTCCATCGGAACCAAAACCATATATTTTCACTTCTAAAGTTTTTAAATCCAGAGAATAATTATCTACAACTGATAAATTAGTATTGGTAATATCATCTACAATTCCAATTGTAAAATTATTTTTTAGTTTATGTTCTAACATATCATAAACACTTTTTATTTGACTTGGAGTCGTATTTTTACTAGATAAACCAAATCTACCTCCCACTATTTGAATTTCTTTGTCTTTTAATGCATTTACAATATCTAAATAAAGAGGTTCTCCATTACTTCCTTGCTCTTTCGTACGATCTAAAACAGCGATGTTTGTAACACTTTCTGGTAAAACAGCGAGTAAATATTTTAAACTAAATGGACGATATAAATGAACTATAATAAGACCTATTTTTTTCCCTCTTTTTCTTTCTTCATCCACAACCAATTGAATTGTTTCACAAACACTTCCCATTGCAATAATAATATGAGTTGCCTTTTCATCTCCATAATACTCAAAAGGAGCATAATTTTTATTTGTGAATTGATTGATCCTTTGCATATATTCATTAACAATATCTGGAATACTTTCATAAATTTTATTTTTTGCTTCCATACTTTGGAAAAAAATGTCTTCATTTTCTGCCATTCCTCTTTGTTTCATCTTTCCAACATTTAATGCTCTATTTTTAAATGCATTTACTTCTTCCCAAGGTATAAGAGGAAGTAAATCGCTTTCTTCTAATAAGTCAATTTTATTCACTTCATGACTGGTACGAAATCCATCAAAAAAATGTAAAAACGGTAAACTACTTTTCATAGCTGATAAATGGGCAACAGCTGCTAAATTTTGAGCATCCTCTACACTTGTAGAAGAAAGCATGCAAAAACCAGTTGCTCTAGTAGCATAAACATCGCTATGATCTCCAAAAATTGATAAAGCATGAGTTGCCACTGTTCTACTTGCAACATGAATAACTCCTGGTAACATTTCTCCAGCCATTTTGTACATATTAGGAATCATTAATAATAATCCTTGACTTGCAGTAAAAGTAGTAGCAAGACTTCCACTCATAAGTGCTCCATGCATTGCTCCCGCAGCACCTGCTTCGCTTTGCATTTCAACCACTTTTACTTTATCATGATATAAATTATAATAATCAGTATGAGATAACTTATCCACATTACTTGCCATTGGACTAGAAGGAGTAATTGGATAAATACTTGCTACCTCACTAAATAAATAAGCAATTCTAGAACAAGCCATATTTCCATCTAATATTTTTTTCACTTTAGTTCACCATCCTAATAATATTGATAAAATAAAATTTACTTCACAATATTCTACTTAAAATTATATCACATTCCGTTTTTCTTTTTTTCATTTTCTCACATATATCTATACTTCTTTCAAAATTTCTAATTTTGTTTCACTTGTTAAATAGCTATACAAGACAACTTTTACATATTTACTCATATTGTAATTTAAATAATTAATAGAGGAGTCTATACTAGAGTATTCTATGCCTTCACCATTTTCATTTAGTCCGTAAAATTTATGCAATTTTTTCAAAGTTTTAGTCATGTCTTCGAAGTTTCCATGAGTAATATCCGACCTCAATCGATATGCTAATTTTAATTCTTCCCTGACTTTTTTGACATCAATGAAATTATGATTTTCATATAACAGAAAAGTAGTTTTATTAATAAATTGTCTAGAAATAGATTCTTCAACATTAAATCTACTGTTTTCAGGATTGTGTGTAATTAACATTTCAATAATACTAACTAAAGATAATAAGATCAAACTATCATCCTGTGTATCACCCATTTTATCTATTATTTTACAAAGATGTCTAAATTTATAAGAATTGTATCGATCTTTTATCAAACCAACAATTTTCAATATCTCATCATAAACATGATTAAATGTACAGTAAGGTAAATCTTTTATATTGCTTTCCTTATTAAATGAAATAGTAATCAATAAAGAAAAAAGATTAAACCCTATATTTTTTTTTATAATACCATATTTATTATCAATCAGTATCGAAAAATAAATACTATCATTATCTCCCAAAAGAAAGGAAAGAAAATTTAAATATTGAAAGATCAAATCTCCATTATAAATATTATAATTATTTAGAGAATCATTTTTCTTTTCATAAGTAAGATTAGAATTATCCATAAATGAATCAGGATTTATTTTTATACTAAAAAAACCTTTTAATTCATCTTCATCTGATATAGAATCGCACTTTACAATAACCCACATTTTAGCCAATAGTTTATAAATATTTTTTTCGTTGCCATTTTTTTTAAAAAAACTTTTTACAATTTCTTGATTAGAATTATTAATAAAAAATTCTTGAGCTATCTTTCTTAAAGTTAAATATCCTTCACCAATTTGCTCCTGTTCTTCTGGAAATCTAATTTCTTCTTGGTTTATTTTTTGTAATAAATTAGCCACATAATCAATTTCTTCTTTTGTCCTTGGATTATCAAAATAAATTCCGTTAAAAAAAGGCTTTATATTATATTTATCAATTGGATAAATATATTTAGTCAAAATTAAATAATCTTCCATACTGCCACTTCCTTGATAATTCAATTATAGCAAAAGAAAAAAGAAAATACGAATCGTTAAATTATTCTAAACGATCCTATTTTCTTACTTAATTATGAATGAAAAAAATTTATTTTATTAATGTTATTTCAAATAAGTTTCAACAATAAATCTTGGACGTTGTTTTGTTTCCATATATACTTTTCCAATATATTCTCCAATGACACCAATCGCAAACAATTGAAGACCGCCCAAGGCCCAAATAGAAACCATTAAAGAAGTCCAACCCCAAATTACAGCTCCATTGATATAACGAATTAAAGCATAAATCAAAATGATTAAACTACAGAAAAAAATAAATATTCCCAAGAACAAGAAAAAACGAATTGGCTTAATACTAAAAGAAGTAATTCCATCAAATGCAAATGCTAGCATTTTCTTAAGAGGATATTTACTTTCACCAGCAAAACGTTCTGCTCTTTCATAAAGAACTGTAGTATAAGAAAAGCCGATTAAAGGTACCATACCTCTTAAAAATAAGTTCACTTCTTTAAATTCGGAAAGTGCTTCCAATGCTCGTTTACTCATTAAACGATAATCTGCATGATTATAAATAATTTGAACTCCCATTTTTTCCATTATGCGATAAAACATCAAAGCGGTATTTCGTTTAAAAAAAGTATCTTTCTTTCTAGAGCTTCGCACTCCATAAACAACATCATTTCCTTTTTTATATTCCTCAATAAATTGATCGATCACATCTATATCATCTTGTAAATCAGCATCCATACTAATGACCATATCAGCATCATTTTTAACTGTCATAAGCCCAGCTAATAAAGCATTTTGATGTCCCCGATTACGAGATAAATTTACTCCTGAAAACATCGAATTACTTTCATGAAATTTTAAAATTTTTTCCCATGTTTTATCTTTACTTCCATCATTTACAAAAACAACTTTAGAGTATTTGTTAATTTTTTTTGCTTTCATTAACTCTTTCATTTTTTTCTCTAAGCGTTTTTTGGTTTCATCCAATACTGCTTCCTCGTTATAACAAGGTATTACTAAATATAAAATATCCATACAATTCCCTCTTCCAAAAATTATAACATGTTTTATTTGAAAATAAAAATTTAAACTTTCTTTTTCTCATGATGGGAAAATAAAATATCTGTTTTTAATACTAAAAACAAGAATAAAACCATCATACTAATATATAAAGCAATTGCATAGTCGGTATATCCAACTGCATACAAAATTGAGACCAATGCAAACATAGTGTTGATTGCATAAATAATAATAAGTGAACTACGTGTAGAAAATTGCATTTTCAATAATTGATGATGAAAATGTTCTCGATCAGGTGTTGTAAATGGGTTTTGTTTTTGTAATCCTCTGCGAATAATAGAAAAGAAAACATCAATCAAAGGAGTAGCTAAAATTACTAAAGGAATAATAAGTGAAGTAAAAGTTGTAGTTTTAAAGCCCAATAAAGCGATCAGAGCAACCATAAATCCAATAAAATTGCTACCAGTATCTCCTAAATAAATCTTTGCTGGTGGAAAATTATGGACCAAAAAGCCTAAAATACTACCACACATAATAAGAGCTAAAATAAAGTCAATTCCTCCTGCTCGATTTAAAAGAAAGGAAATAATGGAAACCGTCATAAAATAAATAGCACTAATTCCAGAACAAAGTCCATCTAAACCATCCGATAAGTTAATCGTATTAATAATTCCAACAATAAAAATAATCGTAATCAAATAATTCCAAGGTAAAGCAAAATAAAAGTCAAAACCTAAAATAGAAATATAATCTAGAGTAATATGACCATAAAAAACTACCACACAAGCTGCAATTAATTGAATAAATAATTGCCATTTTGCACCCAGTGGTTTAATATCATCACACATACCCATTAAAATTAATAGAAAAGAACCAATTAATATCGATAGCATTTGCACATTTCCTTGTCCAAAAAGCATATAGCCTAATAAAAATGAAACAAAAATGGCAAGACCACCCAAATCTGGCATAGGAACTTTATTTAATCTTCTTTTATTTGGATAATCTACCGCATCAATATGAAATGCTACTTTTTTAGCAAATGGTGATAGAACAAAACTAATGAAAAAAGTCGTAATTAAAATAATCCACATCGAATGACCATTTACAATATAATTCAAATGAACCACCCTTTCTTTTTTATTATAACCCAAACCAAAAAAAAAAAGAAGAAATTCTTCTTGTTAAAAGCATGTAATAATCATATGTCCATAATATAATGAGAAAAGAAGTAAAAAAACAATTCCTGCAGTACGATTTATCTTATGAGTTTTAAAACTAAATAAAAATAATAAAACAGTAGATAATAGCATCATAAATAGATCAATTGCTGGAAATGATATCGATGATATCGAACCAAAAATTGTTAATGGAAGACCAATGACAATTCCGATATTAAAAATATTACTTCCAACAACATTTCCAATCGCAATATCATATTCTCCTTTTTTCGTTGCAATTACACTGGTTACAAGTTCAGGTAAACTAGTACCAAGCGCTACAATAGTAAGCGCAATAATTCGTTCACTTACACCCAAAATACTAGCAATCTCACTAGCAGAACTAACCACAGCTTTACTTCCTAAAACCAGACAAACAATTCCTAAAAATGTAAAGAAAAAAGAAAGCGGAATATTATATTTTGCTGGTTCACTAGAGTTTTCATCTTTTTTATTTCGCATAATACTAAATAAATAATAAAGAAAAATAGTAAAAAACAGTAAAATTACCATTCCATCTGATCTGGTAAGAGAATTTATATTACTATTTGCAAACCAAACATCACTCATTAATACGAGAAATAAAGTACTAATTAATATAGTAATTGGCAATTCTTTTTTTACAGTAGTATTTTTAACATTTAAAGAGTGAACACATCCAGAAATTCCTAATATTAATAAAATATTTAAAATGTTGCTTCCAATGACATTCCCAATTACCATTTCTCCATTATGAGATAACATTGCACTAATAGAAACGGCAAACTCTGGAGCACTTGTTCCAAAAGCTACAATAGTAAGCGCAATAAACATTGGAGAAAGATGAAAATTTTTTGCTAAAGAAGAAGCTGCATCCACAAAAATATCAGCTCCTTTTACTAGCATGAAAAAACCAATAATTAAAATAAATATATGTATCATCATTCTTACACTTTCTTTCCATAATTAATATTATATCTTAATTAAAAATATGGTCAAGAAAAAGAAAAATTGAAAACATTTAATCGATATCTGGTAAGTGAAAAAAATAAGATAGAAAAAAGAGAAAGAAAAAGCGAAGAATAAAACAAACAAACATTTTGAAAATAAAATATTGCTGAAACCAATCTTTCAAATACCAAATGAAAAAAATTTGCACAATCCATAAACCAATATAAATCGCTTCTCTATGAAAAGAAAACGGAAGATCACGATAAAAGAAATATTGTATGAATTTTTGATATAAAAATAATAGTACAAAAAGAAAGCAAGACAATAAAATTAATGAATTACCAGAAAAGAGTAAAAGGATTATGAATTGAAACAAAAAAGCAAAAAAACCATAAAATAAGTATTGCATCAAAGTACGATGAAATGTATTCTCATTTGTTCCCAATACTTCATCCAAATAATGATTGATACTTTGAATAAATTGAGGTGTATTGCTTTCATAATTTCCTGGAACAAAATCTTCTGCTTCTTTTAATTTTTCATTTAATTGATCAAATTGATCTAATTCTAATATTAATTTTTTTTCTGTAAATTCATGAATAATCTGTTTTTGGTGATTGTTTTGATGTTCTCCATATTCTTTTAATCTAGCTGCAGCAATGATTTTTTTATGACGATTTAATCCATCAATAATCGTTCCAACTCCACCATGACAAATTAAAATACGACACTCATCTAATAATTTTAAAAATTCTTGACTTGGAATCAAATCAAAAATTTCCATATACTCTGAAATAAATTTTGTTTCGCCAGCTTGAACAATTACTTTTTCTTTAATATTTCCATTTATAATTTCTCTTTCAATTGCTTGTAATAATCTCGTAAATTCACGATCTTGTGTACCAAGTGAAACTAAAATCATTAATAAATCCACCCTCCAAAGTACGCTTTAGGATAAAGCTTTAGCATAGATTTCCATTGAACAATAAAAAAATCAGCAAAATAATAAATAATTCGACCCGTTGCCGTTTTGGTTTCAATATTAGCAAAAGATTCAATGTAAATTACTTTACTACCCATAATTTTAGCGATACAACACATCGGCCCTGCCGATTGAACTCCTGTTGTAATAACAACTTTTGGACGAAATTTTAAATAATAATAAAGAGAAATAAAACAATTTCCAAGCAATTTAAAAGGATAAGAAAAAGGATGAGCCATCGTTCCATATAAAAGAAATCCTATATGATTTTGAAATTCATTTGTAAGAGCCTGACTAGACTTTGTTTTCTCTGTCATCAAAAAAGATTGATAAGTTTGAAACATGGGACGTAACGCTAAAAGTTCCGATAAGTGCCCACCAGCACTTGCAATAAATAAAATTCGATCTTTCAATATATCACCTCATGATCTCTAACCACATCGTTTTTACAGAATTTGGGAAAAAATTTTTTGAAAATTCCTTGGCATTTTTGCCAAGTCGCTTGATTTCTTCAGGATTCTGAAATAAATAAACAATTTTATCTGCCATTTCATCCAAATTGCGATTTTGAATTAAAAAACCATTACTATTATTTAAAATTAATTCTCTTGCTCCCTCTGCAGAATCAAAAGCCAAAGAAGGAATTCCAGCATTCATAGCTTCCAATAAAACCAAGCCAAAAGATTCTGTATAAGAAGTCATTATACTTAATGCAGTTTGACGATATATTTTTTCAATGTAAGAATGATTTTGAAATCCATGAAATTGAACATAATTAGAAAGTCCTTTTTCCTGAACATGCTTTACAAGTTTTTTCATCAAGGGACCGTCTCCAATAATATCAAAATGAAAGGAAATCATTTTTTGCTGTAATCGCTTCATAACATCAATAGCATCAAACAGACCTTTTTCTTTTTCTAATCTACCTACAAACAAAATATTTCGAGTTGTACAATCACTCATAAAATTTAAATCATAAGGAAGCATATTCGGAATAAAAATACAATTGCATTTTTCATTTTTTAAGTCCTCTTGATACTCATTAGTGAGTGCTCTTGATACAACGATTAAATAATCTAAATTTTTAGAAGCAGTTAATAAATTTTTTTTATAAGCCTGATCCCCATGGTAATGATTGTGCTCCCATCCAATCTTTAGAGAAGTTTTATGACCATATTTTGTTAAAATTTTACTAATTTCATAACGAGTAGAAAGATAAATATCAGAACTATGATTTTTAAAATGTTTTTTTAATCTGCGATATCTTCCTTTCAAAAAATAAGCACCAATACTAAATGATACATCTTGATACAATGTAATAATGTGAAATCCTTTCAAATAATCATGAAATACTTCTCTCAATAAAGACCCTAATTTTTTTTGATGCAATAATTGATTGTATTTTTTAACCTTTAAAGGAACATTCGATTCATATAAATAAGTAATAGAAATAGAAGGATCAATGGGAAAAACCGGATTTTCATAAAGCTTATAAAAAGATAAAATAGAAATTTCAAATTCATCTTTTAACAAATTTGATATGCTACTAACCATTTGTTCTATTCCACCATAACCTAAATGATATACTAATATCTCCAGTTTTTTCTTCATAAAATCACCTATTTTTATTATAAAATAGTTTAAAAAGAAGGTAAAGAAAAACAAAAAAAATAAAACCACGTTTGACTATTTTTAAAAGATCATAATACCTAATATTTAAACTAAAATCATGAATTATAATTTTAATAAAAGCCAACAAAATGGTTTTAATATAATTTTAAACTAATTGTCTTCCTCACGATAGAAAATCTCAAAATGTTCTGGAAGTTCATAATAATTTTTGATCCAAGGCAAAATATATCCAAAACCTTCCATATATGGCATATCAAGTGCATATAAATCATCTGGAAGTTTTTGAAGTTCAATTTTTTGAATATCTTTTCCATTTTTTATTTCCTTAGAAACTTCTTTTAGTAAAAGATCATTTTGAATATTTACTTCTGCATTTCGATAATATCCTAATAAAATATCCCCCATATTAAAGGAAGTCAAAATTAAAAAAGGTAATAAAAGATAAATTAAATTAATTTGTTTATCTTGCTTTAAATGTGTTAAAACATTAATCATAAAAATAAAACAAATAACATTAAAAATAATAGCACAACGCCCTGCATAATAAGGGGCTACTAACATCGTGCCTTGTGATAAAATAGCAGCAATTACTAAATAAAAGATAGTCCACTCTTTTTTCGTAATTAAATAAAGAATTACAGTATAACCAATTACAATAAGATGAACAATCATAAATAGAGATAATAAAAATTGATGATCTCCAAAAAAAGATGTAAAATGACCAAAATATGATTCTATAAAACAAATTTGCCCCATACACAGAAATAAAAGTAGAAAAAAAGAGAATTGATTCAATAATTGGAAAACTTTTTTTTCCTTTTTTTCTTTCATATTATAATAAGCACAATAAGTAACAACAGCAAAAAACATACCTGTAAAATATTTATAATAATTACCAAAAATACCATTTACAATTTCAGGAATATTTCTTCGAAATTTTTCAAAAAAAGATAAAGCATAAAAAGATGCACTTGTAGGATGACTCATTCGAATGGCATTTCCAGGAGCCAACATTAAAAGAAGAAAAGCCATTAAAGAAATGATACACAATACGAATTCCTGATAATCTACTTTTTTTGTTTTAATAAAATGAACAAACGAAATAATAAAAATATATCCAAGAACCGCAAACGCGATTTGCTCTTGTGCATAAGTACCTAAAAAAAGAAGAATGATTTCTAAAATAAAATAGAACAAACGACAAAGATTATTTTTAAAACGAATTTCATCTCGAAGTAAATGCAAATATACAAACCCTAAGAAAAAACATAATGGTACCATGTATAAACACGATGCTGTCATCCAATAAATGCCGCTACGAAGTTGCATAATTTCAAATAGTCCATAACTAAAAATAGTAAAAAGAGCCATAGTAATATTTCGATACTTGGTTGTTTTCGTTGCAATTAAATAGATGAATACAAACGTACCTACAATACATAAACTTTGAAAAAACCAATAAACGTCTTTCCCAATATGTCCAAATAAAATTTCATAAAAGAAACCTACCACTCTTCCACCCCATAATAAATAGTGTTGACCTAAAAAGGAAAAGATTTCTTTTAATCCATAATTCATGGATGAAGTAATTCCAGTAACTTCATATGATAAAGATAAATATCCATAATCATCATGATAAAGATAAACAAAATGATGTTGAATAAATAAAAATAGAAAAAATAAACCGAATAAAGTAATAATTGGCCAATTCTTTTTTAATTTTTTCATAATAACCTACTTTCTTTTTAAATCCCAAACTTCTTTTAAATACTGATATCGTTCTTTGATTTTATTTTCTTGATAATCAGATAGAGTAAAACGTTCTCTTATATATTGATGGATCCATTGAATTTCTTTTAAATGTTCATTCTTTTTTGTTACAGAAGTAACATTATTTCCATGAATGCGATAATAATTACATACCTTATTACAAAATGCAATATTTCCTTCACCCATTATATTTAAATAAAACATCCAATCTCCTGCTTGTTTCAATTGTTTTGCGTACGCAAAATAATCTTGATAATTTCCCTTTTTGATTAGTGTAGAAGAAACATTTGCAATCGTACAATTTAAATATGCATACTGTTTCATTTCATTCATTCCTTCATTCACATAAGAACGATTCCAATGTCCAGTATGTTGTAAGTCAATATCCTGTTTTACAGAAGATTGGATCAAATTACCTAAGGTATCAATCATTGCTGTATCACAATAACTAATGACTATACGATTATTTTTTCGAATCGGTTTTACTAAATGAGACAGCAAATGTTTATTACAATAATCATCTGCCTCACAAATCCAAACATAATCTCCTTTTGCAAGGGTAAAACCTTTCTCCCACTGACAAAATGCAGAGCCACTATTCTTATTATTATATATTTTTTGAACAGAAATATAAGGAGAAATTGAAGTCACTATTTGATCAATTATTTTTTTACTCTCATCTTTCGAACAATCATCTAAAAAAATAATTTCTGTAATTTTAATTTTTTGGCGCAAAATACTTCCAACTCTTTGATTTAAAAACCGGGCATAATTATAATTTGGAATAACGACAGATATTTTTGGATTAAAATCTTTTAATTTTGCATTTTGCTTTGCCAACTGTTCTAAATCCTTTAATGAATCGTTATAAATTTGAATACTTCCAAACTTATTTTTATAAAAATGATAAAAAGAGATTAAAAAACTTGCTAAAAACAAAAAATGTGAAGTAACGCATTTTAATAACATTTGATAAAAATATCTTGTTTTCTTTCCAACATTTTGATAATAGTCCATCAAAAACGGATTAGTTTTCAAATTATAACACTTTGATCTTTTACGGTACTCCTTTAAAAAAGAAACCCTTTTATGAAAATTAGATATTTTAACAAACTCATAAAATAAAAGTAAAATAAGTTGATGAAAAACTAAAGAATCACGAATTTTTTCAAAATCTTTACATCCTTCAATACGTTGTAAAGTAAGCTCCAACATTTCAAAAATATCAAACTTTTTAATAGAAAAATTCGCATTTTGAATTGAACTATCTCGTTGAATGTAATAATAATTAACCTCTGGTTGATAAGAAATTTTTTTTGCTTTTATCATACAAGGAATAATAACTGGTAAATCTTCATTGATTTTTCCTTCAGGAAAGCTATCATTTTCAAATAAACTATAATGAATTAATTTATTACAAGCGGAAGCTGCTAAACCTGTATGAATATAAGAAAATTTAAGATTAGGATCACCGATACATCCAGAGTTTTTTAAAACTGCACCAGTATTTTCATAAACACTATTAATATCACAAACTACCATATCAGAATCATTTTTTAAAATGCTTTCTATTAATTTCTCATAATAATTGAAATCAATATAGTCATCCGAATCAATAAAGCTAAGATATTCTCCACTTGCTTTTTTTACTCCAACATTTCTAGAATAAGCTAAACCTTGATTTTTTTCATTTTGAATTAAAATGATACGTTTATCTTTTTTCGCATATTCTTTTAAAATATTCCAAGATTGATCTTCTGATCCATCATCGATTAAAATAAATTCTAAATTAGAATAAGTTTGATTTAGCAATGCATCCAAACACGTAGAAATATATTTTTCAGTATTATAAATACTGACAATAATTGATATTTTAATATTTTTCATAATACTACCTCATTTTAATTTGTAAATAAATATCTAATTTAGTGATGGATGAATCTCGGATCAAAAGTAATAACTTCGGCAAATGATATAATTCTACATATTGTAATACATATGAATTGGTAAAAAAATCTTCAAACTCTTTTATTTTTTCACAAAAGATTTTTAAAAATCTCATTCGTTCTTTTTTTCGAAGTCTTGGAAAAATAAACAATAAAATCCCTAAAATTTGATGTGTATAGATACTGCCCTTTATTTCATTTAAATATGTCGAATGTTCTTTTTCTAATACTTGAAAACATAATTTTGCTGTTTCAAATATAGCAAAACGTTTATCTTGAAATTCACTATTTTGAATCGATCCTTCTCGTTGTAAATAATAATAAAAAGGAGAATCTACATAACAAATTTTTTCAGCTCGACTAATTAATATTGGAGTAACCGCCACATCTTCATTTACAAGACCTTCTGGAAAAGAAAGACCATGAAATAATGATTTTTTACATATTTTATTACAAGAAGTAGCCATCAAAGGCGTATCAATAAGACCTAAAATTTCATCTTCTCGTTCCCAATTTTGCATACCAAAATAAACTTTTTCACCAGGATCAAAAAGTTCATACATATCACAATAAACAACATCGGCATCTTCCATTAAACCTTTTTTTAATAAAGTCATATACATATTTGGTGCAACAAAATCATCAGAATCTAAAAATATAACATAACGGCCACGTGCTTTTTTAAGTCCAAAATTTTTGGCACTAGATAAACCTCCATTTTCTTTTTGAAATCCAAATACAATATCTTTATACTTCTTTTGATACTCCAAAATAATTTTTTGACTATTATCTGGAGAACCATCATTAATAATGATAATTTCTGTTTTTGGTGGAATATTTATTAAGACAGAATCCAAACATTTTCTTAAATAAAGTTCTGTATTATAAACTGCTATAATAATAGATAATAAAATCTCGTCTTTTACTTTTGATTTTTTTAAAATAGGTTCAAAAGGTTTTTCAAGCAAGGCAAGTTCTACATTTCCAAGGCCAAATCTTCTACGAAGCATCAATTGGTAATTAAAAATTCTTTCTTTTGCAAGCTCAGTAATCTGATATTCATTTTGAATCATATCTTGTATCTTACAAACTTCTTGATAATTTAAATCTCCTTTTGTAGTTAGTGTTACACTTTTGCTATGCATTCGATGAAAATTCAAACTTTTCTTACAATAAGATATACTACCATGCCCTAATACTTTAGCATAAAAATACCAATCACCAGATAAATGAAACGCTTGTGCTTCTTTTAAATATGTTAAAAAAGGAATATCTTTTTTCAAACGAAATACTACTGAAGAAACATTAGCAATCGTATTATTGATACATAAAGTATTTTCCAGTTCTTCTTTTCCTGTTGCTATATAAGATTGATTCCACTTACCTGTCTCAAAAATATCAATCCATTCTCTCAAATTAGGCATTAACAATTCATTATGCTCATTAATAGTAAGGGATTCTGTATAAGCTAAAACAATATTATCATGATGAAACGCTTTCATCACTTGATTTAAAAATTTAGGAGATGCACTATCATCGGCTTCACAAATCCACAAATAATCTCCTGACGCAACTTCAAAACATTTTGCCCATTGTTTAAACACATTTCCACTATTCTTTTTATTTGGAATAAACTTTACAGATATATCAGGATATTTTTCTTTTATTTCTTCTATTTTATTTGTTATCACTTCAATACTATTATCTTTCGAACAATCATCCAAAATAATAAGTTCATAAATTTGATAACTTTGACGAAGTATAGAATCGATTCGTTCTACAAGAAAATTTTCATAATTATAATTTGGCACGACAACAGAAACTTTTTCACCGACTATACTTTGAGGTCTAGATGAAATTTTATAAGTCGAAATAATAGGTTTATAAAAAAGAGGAATGTGATCAAATAAAGATAACAATAATAATAAATAAACTGGTAAAAATAAACCTATCTCATAAATTAATGAAGTTGGTTGGAATAAACAAATACCAAATAAAATTAGTAAAATACCTCGACAACAAAATCCCATTTTTCGTTCCGGTTCATATATACAATAAATAGTACCAATTAAAAAACAAAACAAGAAAAAGAAACTAAAAAAGGTTGAAAAAACAAAATGAGTTGGAAATAAATTAAAATAAGAAATGTCATAATGCCATTGAAATATTGCAACAAAAATATAACTAAGAATCATCAAAGAGGATAATTTAATAGCACTTTTTATTCCTCTTTTTCTTGACACAATAAACATTAAGAAAATTAAATATAACCAAGAACTAGAATAACTTGGGAATATGATACCCAAAATAGCTCCCATAAGGATCATAAAACAATAATTCTTTTTTCTATAAATAGCGATCTCATCAAATAATGTGGTAAGAAATAAAGTAAAACTGGAGATCAAAAATACAAGAGAAAAAGAAAAATTCCAACTTCCCATTTGAAAAAAAGGTATCAACAAAAGTAAAAGAAAACTAAAAGCCCATAAAGATTTATCATACTCACGGCGGATGAATAAAGTAAAGAAATATCCTGCTAATAATTGTAGAATAAAGCTAATAAATGAACAAATAGAAAAACTTTCTATTGATAAAAAATAAATACTAAAATTTAAAAGTGTATAAATAAGATAAAAAGCAATAAAATGTTTTTTTTGCAATGGATACTTATTCAAAAATCTTTGATAAAGAAAGGACATCCCTTCAAAAAGGAGAATGACTCCCAAACAATACAAACTTAAAACAAATGGTGTTTGTGACTTTCCTATTTCATAAAATAAAATCACAATACAAAATAAAAAAACGACTAAAATTCCTGTTAACACATTTTTTTTCATTCTTTTACACTACCTTCCTCATGCTTCATTAATTGTTTCAATAACTCTAATGATTTAATGATCTCTTGATTGCGAAAAATTAATTTTTCTCTATTTTTTTCAAATATTGTGTTTAAAGAAGCTCCTTCTTTATGAAAAACTTGAATTGATGAATCATAAAAACTAATTAAATGATCCTGTATTCTACGATATTCTAAAAACTCTTCTTCATGATATAAAAAAGTACCTGGATAAAAAATAGTATCATATTTTTGATAATATTTTTTAGAAAAAATAATACAACATCCATGAATAGCAACATCTTTTAAAGATTTTTTTCCATTTTCTAAATGTCTTGGTGGAATCAATATATGTTTTAATTTCATATATACATTTAATAAAAAAGTCAAACAAAAACTTTGGTAAATACGAATTAATTTTTTTGCTTTTTGAATCGCTTTTTCTACACTTTCTAAACTTCGATAAACTGGAAAGGGGTTCACAGATTCTCCCCCATCAGTAATAATTTTTGGACCCATAAAATCAAAAGAATTTTCTTTATAGCTTTGATATACTTTTTCAATAAAATTAGATTCTGTTAACACAATATCATTATTTAAAACGATAAGAAAATCAGGAGCATATTTTTGAATTGCATAAGAAGCCCCTATGTTGTTTGCAGTAGCAAATCCTAAATTTTCTTGATTATAAATAATATCCTCAGATTCTTGTTTTAATATTTCTTTTTCTATATCATTTAAAGAACCATTATCTACTATGACAATAGAATAATCATGTCTATTCTGCTTTTTAATGGATGCAATACAATCTAATGTATCCTTGATATTTTTATAATGTAAAATAACAAAAGAAACCATATTAAACCTCTTCAGCAAAACCACGTTCTAATTTTTTAAAAATGGCATATCCACAAATTAATAAAATAAAGCTAATAATACCTAAAACAATCATAGATACAACATTTGGAATTTGCTTATAATAAAAGATAGAACGATACGCATCAATTAAATGTTTCATTGGGTTTAAATTTAAAATTCCTTGCACTTTAGCAGGCATAAAAGAAGCATCATATAAAATAGGAGTTGCATAGAAAGCTAATGTTAGTACAAAATTAACAATATATTCTACATCTCGAATATACACATTAATTGCACTAATAATAAACACAATTCCCAAAGATAAAATAAATTGAATGAAAATGATAATGGGTAAATAAAGAATGACAGGACTAATACCTAACCCTCCAAATAAAACAAATAATAAAATAATAATACAAGAAATTAAAAAATTTACAAGACCGCTTAAAACGATTGAAATGGGTAATATTTCTCTTGGAAAATAAACTTTCTTAATAATATTAGCATTGGCTAATACAGTGGTTGTACCTTGATTTAAAACAGTAACAAAAAAATTCCAAGGAATAATTGCTACAATTAAGAAAATTAAATAATTTGGTTGATCTTGTCTTAAAATATATGGAAAAATAATTGCATAAACTAAAACCGTTAACAAAGGATTTACAAAAGACCATATAACGCCTAAAAAAGAACCTTTATATTTTCCTCTTATTTCTTTTTTTACATTGGATTTTAATAACTCACGATACTGATATAATTCTTTAAATATTTTCATGATTTCACCCGATTTACTTCATCAATATAAGCTTGTATTACACTTGTCGCTTCCCCATCCATAAATAAATTTCCGTCTTGAACCCAAATAGCACGATCACATAAATTTCTTACAGAATCTAAACTATGTGTAACAATAATGATCGTTTTACCACTTTTTTTCAGCTCATATAATTTTTGAAAGCATTTATCTTGAAAATGCTGGTCTCCTACAGCTAAAATTTCATCAATTAATAAAATTTCAGCATCGACATTAATAGCTACTGAAAAAGCCAAACGCATGTACATTCCCGAAGAATAAGTTCGTACTGGATTATCAATAAATTGTTCTAATTCTGAAAAAGAAATAATATCTTGAATACGTGCATCAATTTCAGATTTCGTAAGACCAAAAATAGAAGCATTAAAATAAATATTTTCACGTCCTGTAAAATCCGGATGAAAACCTGCTCCAAGTTCCAAAAGAGAAGTTAACTTTCCATAAGTAGTAACACTTCCAATACTCGGATATATTATTTTAGTCATCAATTTTAAAAGAGTTGATTTCCCACTTCCATTGGTACCAATTAAAGCGACTGTTTCTCCTTTTAGAATTTCGATATTAATATTATTTAAAACGGTTCGAATTTCTTTCTTACTATTATTATTCCAAAACACCAAACGTTCTTTCAAAGTACTAGGCTTATCAGAATATATTTTAAATTTCTTTGTCATATTTTTAACTTGAATAGCCAAGTTATGATTATCTTTTAATTGATTTAATTTCATATATTCCTCCCTGTATAATAAAAATTATATCATATTTCATTCTTTTTTACTAGAATGATAGAAAATAGAAAGAAAAGATAAAACTACGACAGTCAACTTTTCAATCATCCATAATAAACTTTGTGTGAAAGAACCAGCATGATTATAATTTTTGGCAAAATATCTTCTACTTTTACTTAATGCTAAATATTTTTTTGCTCGATTTAAATTTTTGTTTATGGTAACAGAATGATTATGAAACACTTCCACTTCACAATCTAAATAAATATCTTTTTTATTTAACTTACATGACATAATATTTTCTTCAAAATACAAGAAAACATTTTCATCTAAATATTCTACTTGTTTTAAACGAACAATGGATACAAAGAAAAAGCAAAAAGATACGACCTCCACTGGTAAAAAAGATTGATGATAATATTCGTCATGATATCGATTTTTATGATCAAAAAAACGATAAATAAAAGGAATACTACTTAAGATAAGTTGAAAATTCGTAGGAACTTTCCATCCTTTATTATAACCAGAATGTTCTTTAATAATCGGACCAATGATTGCTCCACGACCTTTTTTTGAAATTATTTTTTTCAAATCTTCTTCCGAAGAAATAATAATATCACTATTACTAACAAAACTATAATGAATATTTTGCGTTTCTAAATAACGTAACCCAAAATTAATTCCTGCTCCAAATTGTCTACCATCTGTCCGTTTTAAAATAACAATTTTATCCTGTTCCAACTTTTTCAATTTTTCATAAGAATGATCAGTAGATTGATTATCAACAACTACAATTTTGGATAAACAACTATAATCTTTAATATTATTCAATAATTTTATAGTAGTCGCCGCATCATTATAATTAATAATTAAAAATCCAATCATTTAATCCATCTCCTTTTTCGGCATCATAATCAATACCACAAGAATACTAACAGAAGGAGCAATTAAAATATGTCCAGAAAAAAACGCCAATAAAATAACCAATAAAAGACTTATTTTCTCTTCTAAAAGATATTTTCTTTTCAAAGAAATTAAAAACAATGGTAAAAAGAAAAGAATTGATCCTACGATACCATACGAAAAGAAAAGATCAAAATAATCTATTTCTATCATTTTTCGAGAAACCGATTGATTATCAATCTTTACAACATGACCCATTCCAAAAATTTTTTCCATAATATTCGATTGATTATAAATATTACTAGTATTTTGTAAAAAAGACAAACGTTGACTAAAAATAAAATGATCAAGATTATGAAATGTAAATAAATCATCAACCTGTTTAATTTCTAAAAAGTCCAAATGAGTTTTAATATTTTTATAAAAAGAAGTAGAAAATAAAATGAAAAGAAAACTGCAAAAAATTAAAATCGAACAACCAACTGAAAAGAATAATGTTTTCCATTTTTTTTGTTTCCACAAATTTAATAAAAAAGAAAGAAAAAAACTAGTAATGGTAATAATAAAAGCGAAAACAGGAACTTTAGTACCAATTACAAGAATTCCAAAAAAATAAAATAGAAAAGCAAATATTCGAAAATACCAATTTTTTTTCTTTAAATAAGTTAACAAGAATGGACCTAAGATTGCTAAAATTCCACTAATTTCATTCGTCGAATAATACCAGCCAAGCCCGCCAACTTTTCCTTGTGTATAACTTGAAAAACCGATATGAAATAATTCTGGTATAATTAAAAAGATTAAATAGAAAAATAAAATGTAACATAAATTTTTTTCTTTCACCTGAAATATGTCATTTTTTTGTAAAAAAAACAAGAATAACATTACAAGCGGAAAATAATAAGTACGAAATAAATTTTGCGCTTCTAAAAATAAGGAAGAAGTACCTTTAAAATTTAAAAGTAAGATGAAAAAAAAGAAAAAATAAAAACACAAAAACACACTATAAAAAATAGATTTTTTTTCTTTTAACTTAATATTGATTAATAATAAAAATAATAAAAATAAAATTTTAATTCCTAAAATTAAAGGCATACTATGAGAAAAAAAATGAATGGAAAAAGAAGTGATAACATCAAAAACTGGACTTAAAAATAAATAAAGCCAAATAATATTAGAAATTTTTTTCTTGATAGAAGAATCCATAGACATTTTCCTTCCTATTATCATTATATCAAAAGAAAAAAATAAAAAAAGTTTAAATTTCTTCAAACTTTTTTAAAAAGATAAAACAATTCGATAAGCTCTACCCATGGAAAAACCAAGTACTCTCATTCCTACAGATGATTCAAAAGAAAATATTCCAGCACCAAGCCCACTTCCAGCAGAAGCACCGCGTGTAAACCAAGGATAATCATCAAAAACAAACCATCCCTCATCATGATACCAAGAATTTATTGATCTTGTTTGGGATCCATAAGTTACTCTTGAAAATGGCCCCACTTCTCCAGTTGCATCTCCTAAGATTCTTCTATTAAAATTTTCTTCTCCATTATGACGAATCGCATACAAATATTTATCATAATATTTATCTTCTGGAAAAGAGATGCCAGATGCTGTTCCAGACGTATGACAATACGGTCCAGCAAATCCACTCGTATAGGAAGAATTCATCCCTACACATGGCTCGCCACTACTATGAAGCATGACTCCCATCATAAATTCTTCATATCCACCACTCATATCATAGATTCCAGTATAATTGTTAGTTGTACTAGAAACAATACTTTTTGGATTAAAATAATGAAGCGTTTTAATTCCATCTTCGCCTGGAATCTTTCCTTCATAATCATTGTATTCAGAATTCCCATTCGTTGGTTCAATTACGGCACTATATCCTGTGATATAGTTACTATTATTATTAATTCTGACACTTGCTCTTGATCCATACATACTATGTTGTAAATAAGCTACTGCTCCCCATTCCGTATTCTTCATCATATGACTATCATATTCTCTTTTATAATTATAACTATTTAGGTGAGCATTTGCAGGACTTATATTTCCCCATGCATATACATTTGGTTTCACTACTATTTTACTTACATCATAACTATTTTTTTCTGCTCCAGCTGCACTGGTTGCTCCTTTGTATCCTACTTCAAACTTCCCTACCCAGATTCCTTTTGTTCCAAAACTTTGAAATGCTGGATGGGTCATGTAATCTCCTTCTTTACAGTTTCCACTACTTCCACTTACTCCTGGTGTCCTACATTCTCCTTCTTTATCTGCAGTATCATAATCTCCAAAGATAATTTCTATATCATGAACTTTGGAAGAATCAATACTGCTTAATCCTGTATAGTTTCCTAAATC
>CAOJNP010000013.1 GCA_948439995.1 uncultured Erysipelotrichaceae bacterium
TTTGGTGACCCGTACGGGATTTGAACCCATGAATGCATGCGTGAAAGGCATGTGTGTTAAACCACTTCACCAACGGGCCGATACAAAATGGTGGGCCTGGGGGGACTTGAACCTCCGACCTCACGCTTATCAGGCGTGCGCTCTAACCAGCTGAGCTACAAGCCCATATCTGTTAACGACTATTACATTTTATCGTATAATGAAACTTTTGGCAAGAACTTTTTAATAAAAAGTATCAAAAAGTTAAAATAATTTCTTTATTTTTGATAATATGCTAGAAAATTTTCTAGAAGTATTTATGAAATAAAAGAAAAACAGATTAATAGTCATTTTTGTTCCATTCTGAATAAAGAAAAATAGCATTATTTGGTAAATGATTATAAAATGAAAGATATTTTAATAAACTTCATTTCATGCTTCTTTTATTTCCAACCAAATTATTTCTGGTTTTTATATAATATTCATTTTTATTAAGATCTAGTACATTAGTTGAACAAACTGTAAAATTATCTGATTTCACTTTATTTGCAAGTTATTAAAAAAAATGTTCTGATAGTCAAATAAAAAATGCTTAACTTAAGGTAGCATTTTTTATATTCTCAATAAATTCTTGCATAATGGTAATATAAGTATCACTATTTTTTCGATTTTGATCGCTTAGAGTAGTCATCGTGTGAATCGTTATTAAATTAGCTCCTTGATTTTCAAAATCTTTTAATCCAGTCATATTATCATTATTTTTAATAAATAAATATTTATAAGTTCCATTTTTAAAATTCTTTTTTAAGACATTTAAATTATCCTCATTTTGATTTTCAAGAGATATAATCTGAAATCCATAATCTTCTAAAAATCGGAAAAGATTGGAAGAAACGATTAAAGTATTTTTTCCTTTTTCAGTAGCAGTTTTAGCAATATTTCGAAGTTCAGCATCTTTTAAAGAAAGAGTTTCTTCTAAATTTTTGTAATTCTTTTCAATTTCTTCTGAAATCAATTTACTTCCAATTGAAGATGATAAATTATCTTTAATATTTCTTGCAAGCATTAAAGCATTACTAGGACTAAGCCAAAGTTCTTCCATACCATATTTAAATTTTAATCCATATGCGACATCAATAATTTGTAGTTTTGAATTAATATTAGAAAAATCTTTCGCAATTTGTTTTTCATTGGTTGTCCCATTATAAATAAAAACGTCGCCTTTACTATAAGTATTTTTTTGTTTTTCTGTTAAAGTATATTCATCAATGTTGGTTCCATCTGGATAAATACTAACAACTGTTGAATGAGTGCCATATAAAACTTCAGTAAAATATTCCAAAGGATAAACTGTTGTATAAATTTTTGCTTCATCTAAATTATTTTTTTCCAAACACCCTGAAGTTAGAAAAAGTAGTCCACAAAGTAGACTTACTAGCATTGCTTTTTTCAAAATTTTTCCTCCTTTTTTGGAACGGGATCATAACCATAAGTTCCACGTGGTCGACATTTTAAGACTCGTTTTATACCCAAATAAAATCCTTTATACCATCCATAAATATGTATGGCCTCAATCATATAATTAGAACAAGTGGGTGTGTGACGACACATTTGATGGCTAGAAAAGGGAATGATTTGATAAATTCGAATCAAAAAAATAAGAATATGACTCACAAAATCACCAGTAACATTTTACTACAGAACAAATAGAAAGTAAAATATCTTTTGATTATAGATAGAAAGGTGTATAATATAAATGGAAAAGAGGCTTTGCAATGGACTTTTTAACAAAACGAAACATTCATATTAAAAATGAAAAACTTTTGAAAACTGCTTTTACTCACAGTTCTTTTTCCAATGAAAATCATTGCGAAAACTATGAACGATTGGAGTTTTTAGGAGATGCAGTATTAGAGCTTATTACAAGTGACTATTTTTATAAAGAGACCTCTTATCAAGAAGGTGACATGAGTAAAATAAGAGCATCTTTTGTTTGCGAAAAAGCACTAGCTACTTATGCAAAAGAAATTGGATTAGTAGAATATATTCGTGTAGGTCATGGTCAACTAAAAAATATCAATGATACCATTATCGCCGATGTATTTGAAGCTGTTTTAGGAGCGATTTATTTAGATCAAGGATTTGAAAAAGCCAAAAAATATATTGACGATATTATCATTCCATATATTAAACAAGATACAAAATTTTTATCTGATTATAAATCCATTTTACAAGAAATGGTTCAAACAGATAAAAAATCACTAGAATATAAATTAATTCGCGAAACAGGGCCTGCTCATGATAAAAAATTTGAAATGGAAGTCCGCATCGATGATATGGTTTATGGAGTAGGAATTGGAAAAAGTAAAAAAGAGGCAGAACAAAATGCTGCTTATGATGCCATTACAAAAAGTGCAGGGAGAATTATATGAAATTAACAAGTATTAAAGCCCATGGATTTAAGTCTTTTGCAGATAAAACGAATATTGAGATCAAAAGCAATATTACCGCAATTGTTGGTCCAAATGGATCTGGAAAAAGTAATATTGTAGATGCAGTGCGATGGGTATTAGGAGAACAATCTGTAAAATCACTACGTGGAACTGGTGCCATGACCGATTGTATTTTTGCTGGAAGCAAAACAAGAGACCCTCAAAAAAGAGCAGAAGTAATTTTAACATTTGACAATTCTGATCACTATTTAAATAGTGATTATACCGAAATAGAAATCAAAAGAGTAGTTTATCAAACTGGTGAAAATGAATATTATTTAAATAATACGAAAGTAAGACTAAAAGATATTACAGACCTTTTTTTGGATAGTGGTGCAGGAATTGATTCATTTAATATTATTAGTCAGGGTAGTATAGAATCCGTTGTAAATAGTAAGCCAGAAGAAAGAAGAATTATCTTTGAAGAAGCATCTGGTGTTTTAAAATATAAAAAAAGAAAAACAGAGTCATTAAGAAAATTAGAAAAAACAAAAGACAATTTAGAAAAAGTAGGATTGGTAATACAAGAATTAGAAACAACTGTACTTCCATTACAAAAACAAAGTGAAATTGCCAAAAAATATTTAGATTTAAAAAATGAATTAGAAGAATTAGAAATTTCATTTTTAGCAACTGACATTAAAACTAAAAATGAAGAATATCAAACCTTAAAACAAGAAGTAGAATCTTTAGAAAAAGAAGTAATGGAATTAAAAAGTACTTCCTCAATTCAAAATAGTAATTTAGAAAAATATCGTCTAGAAAATTTAAAAATAGATGAAGAAATTGCGAAAAAAAATGCTAAAATACTAACCATTACAGAAGAAACTGCAAAAAAGAATAGTGAAAAAGAGATTACGTTAGAAAGACAAAAATACACTGTAAATAAAGAAAAAGTCAATGAAGGCTTATTAAATTTAAAAGAAGAAGTATTAAATTTAGAAAAAGAAAAAGAAATATGTACTTTGGATCTTCAAAATCTTTTAAAAAATCAAGAAGATTTAAAAAGAGAAAAAATGAATATTGAAGAAAATATTTCAATTACTCGAGTAAAATTAATTAATTGTAGCAGTAAAAAAAGAGAGTTAACAAAAGAAGAATGGAATTATAAAAATCAAATTGAAATTTTAGAACAGAATATTTTAAATGATGCAAAAATGCCAATAGCTGTAAAAAATATACTAAATAATCCCCGATTAGAAGGCATACATGGAACGATTGGAAAATTAATGGAAGTAGAAAAAGAATATGTTACAGCAATTGAAACAGCACTTTCATCAAGTATTAATTTTATAGTAACAGAAAATGAATTATGTGCAAAAAAAGCAATCCAATATTTAAAAGAAAATCACTTAGGAAGAGCAACCTTTTTTCCACGCAATATAATAAAAGGAAGAACCATAGATGAAAATGTGTTATTGAATCTAAAAGGAGAACAAGGATTCATTGGGATTGCATCTAATTTAGTTCAATATGATAGAAAATATCAAAATATTATTGAAAATCAATTGGGAACAATTTTAATCGTTGATAATATCGATACAATGAATTATTTTGGAAAAAAATTATCCTATAAATATCGTATTGTAACATTAGATGGTGAAATTCTTCATAGTGGTGGATCCATGACTGGTGGAACAAATAAAAAAAATAATAGTGCGTTGAATGATAAATTAGAATTAGAAAAGAAAAAAACACAATTTCAAGATATCAAAAAAGAATTAGAAGAAAAACAAAAAGAAGAAGAAAGCTATGAAAGCAAAATGGAAAGTCTGGAAAATACTAGAAGTGAACTAGATAAAAAAATAATTTATTTAGAAGAAGAATTAAATCAAAAGAACCAAAATTTAGAACGATTAGAAAAAAGAATTTCTGAAAGAACAAGTGAATTAGAAGGAACTACGGGAATTTTAGAAAATACGTTAGAAAAACAATTAATGTCTATTTTAGAAGAATTAAAAACTTATGAAAAACAAGCTGATATTTTAAAAAAAGAATTAGCAATTTTAAAAGAAAAAAAAGAAGAAATTACATCAAAAATTGAAATAATAGAAAAAGAAAATAAAGATAAGTTTAGTATTCAAAATAAAGCAGAGCAAAATTTAAAAGAAAAAGAAATAAAATTAGGAAAGTTAGATATTATCTTAGATAATTTACTAAATCAATTAAGTGAAAATTACAATATTACTTATGAAAAAGCATTGATTGATTATCCTCTAGAAATAGAATATTCTCTTGCAAAAGAAACGGTTTCAAGATTAAAAAAAGAAATGCAAGAATTAGGTCAAGTTAATTTAGGAAGTATTGATGAATATGAAAGATTAAATGAAAGATATCAATTTTTAAAAAGTCAAAAAGAAGATTTAGAAGCTAGTAGCAATAATTTAAGAAAAGTGATTGCTGAAATGGATGAAATCATGAAAGAAAAATTTCAAGAAACATTTCAAAAAGTAAGTGTAGAATTTAGTAATGTCTTTAAAAAATTATTCAAAGGTGGAAATGGTATTTTAAAATTAACTGATCCAAATGATTTATTAGAAACAGGAATTGATATTATTGCTGAACCACCTGGAAAAAAATTAAACAATATTGCTCTATTAAGCGGTGGAGAAAAAACATTAACGGCGATTTCATTATTATTTGCTATATTAAATGTTAAACCAGTACCATTTTGTATTTTAGATGAAGTAGAAGCTGCATTAGATGAAGCAAATGTCGATACATTTGGAGCTTATTTACAAAGTAAAAAAGAGAAAAGTGAATTTATATTGATAACACATAAAAAAAGAACTATGGAATATGCAGATACATTATATGGAATTACGATGCAAGAACAAGGAGTTTCTAAAATTGTAAGTGTAGAATTAGAAAATATTTAAAAAGAATTAGACATGTTTATCTAATTCTTTTTATATTTCGCGCATCAGGTTTGCATCTTTAAAAGGATTTTTAGAATCAATTCGATCTGTAAATAATATACCATCTAAATGATCCATTTCATGTTGAAAAATGATTGAAATTTCTTCTCGAACACGAATGGTATAAGGTTTTCCATCCACATCTTGTGCTTCAATTGTCATTCTAGCATATCTTGGAACAATACCATTTGTATCTCGATTTACGCTCAAACATCCTTCGCCTTCTCCCACATAAATCATTTCTTCACTCATACTTTTTATTTTGGGATTAATTACAACATAATTTTGAAATTTTCCTTCTTCATATTCATCTACAATTACAAAAAAACGTTTTAAAATACCTAATTGAACTGCAGACAAACCAGTTCCTGCACGTAAATTATATTGAACTCGTGATTCTTCTATTTGACTCATTTTTAAATATGTTTGCATATCCAAAATAAGTTGCTTTTCCTCTAAAGATAAAGGAAAAACCACTTCTTTACTTTTTTGATGTAAACGTTTATCTTTTTCATCTAATATGATAAGATTTGGTAATTTCATAAATTTCGCCTCTCATATCGATAATATTTTATCATAAATTATAGAAAAAAAAAGAAAAAATAGAAAAAGAGGAAAAGAATTCGGTATAATATAGAATATATGAAAAAGGTGATAATATGATAAAATTAGTAAACAAAATAGAAGAAGCCAATGCAATAACTCATGCAGGATCATTTCATGCTGATGATATTTTTTCAACCATTTTTTTATCGAAAATGCAAGACATTTATCTATTTCGAGCAAATGAGGTAACCAAAGAAATACCTGATAAAATTATTTATGATATTGGTTATGGTGAATTTGATCATCATGGAAATAATGCAAGAGTCAGAGAAAATGGTATGAAGTATTCGGCTTTTGGCCTCTTATTTGAAAAATATGGGAAAGATTATTTAAAAAAATTAGAAGTGGAAGAAGTAGACGAATGTTATGATATTTTTTTAAAAGAATTCATTATGCAAATAGATGCCATAGATAATGGTATTTTTCCAAGCAATCCAAAAGATTATAAAATTACTACTTTATCTCAAGTAATTGAATTATTTAATAAAACGTGGAAAGAGAAAGAAGATTCATTTTTAAATGGAATTATGATTGGTGAATTAATCTTTAATCGCATTGAAAAAAGAATTATTGATAAATTAAATGCGAAAAAGCTAGTAGAAAAAGCGATCTTTACATGTAAAGGATCAACTTTAATATTAAACACATATTTGCCCTTTATGGATTTTTTACTATCTAGTAAACAAGAAAAAGCACAAAATATTCTTTTTGCTATTTTCCCATCTAATCGGGGAGGATATAATGTTCGAGCAATTGAAAAGAATAATCAAAGTCATGAAAAACGTTTGGATTTTCCAAAAGAATGGGGAGGTAAAAGTAAAGAAGAATTAGTAAAAATGACTGGAATTCCTTCCTTTCATTTTTGTCATACCAATTTATTTTTATGCTCTTGTGAAACTTTAGAAGATGCCAAAGAAATCGCGAATTTAGCAATAAAAAAATAAACCCATTTGGGTCTATTTTTGATGCATAGGAATTAGTTGTTGCAATTATTTCCACCAAAACTCCAACCAGCACCGATAATGATTACAAGTAAGATAAATAAAACGATCCAGATTGCAGCTCCGACACCATAACCAGAAGTATAACCAGCATAACCAGTATTACAACAAGGTTGTTGATAGCCATAACCGCCGCCATAGTATCCATTATTTCCATAATAATACATATTTTTACCTCCTTTATGTATCTAATATAGTGTATTAAAAAGGTTCTTTTTTTGACAATGAAAAAGGCAAATTTTTTTTTCTTTTTTTAAATTAGTCATGGAAATCCTAAAAATTGGCAAAAAGAAATCTATTTTCTATTTGAAAGAAGATATGGTAAAATGAATAATAGGTGAGGATATGAAAAATATCATACGAAAGATGGATAAGCCATTGCTTGTTTTAACTATTTTATATTCTATTTTAGGACTAGTAATGATATTAAGTGCTTCAAGTGTATCTGCAGTATTACGATATAAAGTATCTTCTTCTTATTTTTTTGTAAGACAATTCATTTTTGTAATGTTTTCTTTTATAATAGGATTCATTATTGTTTTAAGACTTCCAACTAGTAAATATAAATTGTTTACTCCTTTTTTAGTAGGAGGAATATTAATTGCACTAATTGGATTGTTTCTTTATGGAAAAATTAGCAATGGTGCCCAAAGTTGGTATGATTTGGGCTTTTTCAGTTTACAGCCAAGTGAATTTGCGAAATCGGTGATTATTATATACATGGCCGTTTTTTACAACAAATCATTAAAGAAAAAAAAGTCACTTTATTATAATTTAATACCAATTGCAGTATCTATCTTATTTTTTATACTAGTGGCAATGCAACCCGATTTAGGTGGAGCAATTGTAATTGCAGGAATTTCTTTTTTTCTTTTTTTAATTATTCCATTTGATAAACAAGGGAAAGCAAAATTATTCAAAATTGGTGCAATTGGAATTATTTTTATTGGAATTATATTTTTATATCAAGGGACGGAACTGTTAAATGCAATGCAAATGGAGCGATTACAATTTAAAAATCCTTGTAATCGTTATCAAGAGAATACGGGTTATCAAGTGTGCAATGGCTTTATTGCAATTCATAATGGAGGTTTATTGGGATCAGGTCTTGGTAATTCTTCTCAAAAATATATGTATTTACCAGAAGCACACACTGATTTTATTTTTCCAATATTAGTAGAAGAATTAGGATTAATCGTCGGAATTTTGGTTATTATAGGATATGGACTCATTCTATATCGATTTTTAAAAATTGCGAAAATGGCTGATAATCCAAGAGGATCTATTTTAGCTTATGGAACATTTTTAATGCTTTTATTTCATTTACTTATTAATTTAATGGGAGTATTAGCATTAATTCCTCTAACTGGTATTCCTTTGCCATTTTTAAGTTATGGTGGATCTTTTACCATTAATATTTTAATTATGACATTTGTAGTCCAACGTGTTGCAATTGAAACCAAAAATAATCAAGTAAAAAGAGAAATTGCGATGTTAGGAAAAAAATAAAAAGGAAATCAATAAAAAATCTGAAATATAAAGAATGAGGAGGAAATTATGGATAATATTTCAGATTGGATTTATCATCATAAAACCATGATAATGATTTTGATCATTTTACTAATTGGAGGGTTTGGAAGTGCTTATGCATTGTCTTTCGATTCAATTTCAGAAGAAACCATGATTAGTGATGTAACTGAACCAAAAGAAGAAAGTAATGATTTAAAAGAATCGCATCAAGAAGAAGAATTAAAAAAAGAAGAGATAACTTCATGGCGTGTAGATATAAAAGGAGCAATCAAGAATCCAGGAGTTTATGAAGTAAAAGAAAATACAAGAATTTATGAAGTAATCGATATGGCAGGAGGGTTAAAAGAGCAAGCAACAACTTCTAATATGAATTTAAGCAAAAAAGTTTTAGATGAAATGGTAATTTACATTTTTTCAGAAGAAGAATACCAAAAGAAAATGACTTGTGAAGTAAAAAATGAAACAATAGGAGAAATCTCTAAGGAAATTGCATCCAAAGAATCTATTATAAATCCATCTAACGAGAAAGAAACGGAATTAAAACAAGTTTCATTAAATAATGCGACAAAAGAAGAATTAATGACTTTAGAGGGGATTGGAGAGGCAAAAGCCCTTAGTATTTTAGAATATCGTACTCAAAAAAATGGGTTTCAAAAAATAGAAGAATTAAAAGAAGTTAGCGGTATTGGAGAAGCATTATACGAAAAAATTAAAAATTATATTACACTCTAAAATATTTTATTGGGTCTGGATTTTATTCGTCCTTTTTTTTGTAGGATTCCATTTACAAAATCCTTATCGAAATATAATAGAAGAAGAAATTTCATTTGAAGGAAAAATTATAGAATATAGGTGGAATGACCAAGCTGAAAAAGTAGAGTTGATTCTTAAAAATAAGAAAGGAAAAGAACTCGTATTTTATTCTTATCAAAAAGAATTAAAAGAACAATTAAAAAAAGAGATACGATATGGAGTTTTAATAAAAGGGATAGGAAAAAAAATCAAACCTTCTAACAATACCATTCCAAATACTTTTAATTATTGCAAATATTTGAAATCAATAGGATATGATTATTTTATCGAAAGTCGTCAAATAAGTTATTATGATAAAAGTTCTTATCATGATAAAATTCATGATTATTTAAGAAAACGTTTAGATGAGAAAAAGGAAGCTATTTATTATAAAACATTTCTTTTAGGTATCAAAGAAAATTGGAATCAAAATACAGATAAAATTTTTCGAGAAAATGGAATTAGTCATCTATTTGTAATATCGGGAATGCATCTAGGTTTTCTTTTTTCCTTTTTAAAAAGCACGATCCAAAGATTTTCAGAAAAGAAAAAAATCCAATTTTTATTTGCTTTTATTGTTTTAACTTTTTATTATTCTTTCTTAACAAAATCACTATCAAGTGAAAGAGCTTATGGATTCTTTTTGCTGTTAACTTTAAATGAATTGATGAATTTCAATTGCACTGCAAAGCAACTCTATTTAATCAATGTAGGACTACAACTTTTCAAAAATCCCTTTCTGCTTTTTAATATAGGATTTCAATATTCTTTTAGTCTATCTTTTTCCTTTTTATTTTTTTCTCAACAAGAAAAATCAAAATGGAAAAAAATCTTAAAAAAAAGTTTATTTGCCTTTCTGATTAGTTTTCCCATTACATTAAATCAATCATTTACACTGAATCCTTGGAGTATTTTTAACAATATCATAATGATACCTTTTGTAAGTGGTATAGTAATGCCATTATTGTTTTTCAGTTTATTCTTTCCATATTTTGAAAATGGTGTAAGTTTTCTTTTAAGAGGAATGGAGTGGTGGAATACTTTATTTTATAATTTCCCATTTTCTCATATAAGTGTGCCTAAAATGTCCTTTATATTGTTTCTTTGTTATTATTTTTGTTTGTTTATATCAATTTGTTTCAAAAAAAGAAAAATATTATTCTTTTGGTGCATATTTTGGCTTTTTTCTATCATCCTACCAAAGTTTAATTCAACAGGATACATTTATTTTTTGGATGTAGGCCAAGGAGATTGTACTTTGATCATTTCTCCCTATCAAAAAGAAGTAATTTTAATTGATACAGGAAATGAAAATGAAAACTTAAAAAATAACATAGTGTTATTTTTAAAAAGCATAGGAATTCAAAAAATTAATTATCTTATTTTGTCACATGGCGATTTGGATCATACTGGTAATGCATTGGAATTTTTAAAAACAATAAAAGTTGAAAAAATATTATTAAACGAAGGAGAAAAGAATGAAATAGAACAAAAAATTGAAACAAGCTATAAAGAAAAAATAGTCAAAACCATTAGCACAAAACTTTTAACATTAACGAAACTTTCTCATGAAATATCAAATAATGAAAACGATAATAGTATCATTCTTCATGCCTGTATATATAAAACTTGTACTTTATTTTTGGGAGATGCGTCTAATTTCGTAGAAGAAGAAATATTAAATAATTACAAAATAAAAGCAACTATTTTGAAAGTAGCACATCATGGATCAAAAACAAGTACTAGTGAAAAATTGCTAAAAGAAATTCCATTTCAATATGGTGTAATTAGTGTAGGAAAAAAGAATTCGTATTCCATGCCTCATAAATCCGTCACAGAAAAATTAAAAAAACATCATATTAATCTTTTGGAAACAAGATCTTTGGGTACCATATGTTTTAAAATCAAAAAAAATCAATACACCATTTTTAGCTTTCCACCATAAAATATAATACATTATATATAATGTTTAAATAGAGAAAAAGAAAATTCTTTTTCCTTTTTTCTGTTTTTTTAAAAGAATAACTATTTTATGATAAAATAAAATAAGGTGAGACATATGAATATTTATTTAATATCTTCAGAAAGCCGAATTTTAATAGAGGAAGAAATTGAAAAAATAATTGGTCCTTCTAAAAATAAAGTAGTTTATAATGCAATTGAGACTTCGATAGAAGATATTTTAAATGAAGCTTCTTATGTTGCCATGTTTGATGAAATGAAATACATTGTTGTTAAAAATGCTACTTTTTTTGGAAGTACAAAATTAAAAGAAGAAGAAGAAAAATTGCTAATCAATTATCTGAAAAATCCATATCCTTTTACTACACTTATTTTTACCTCTTATGAAGTAGTGGATGGTAGAAAAAAAATAACAAAAGAAATCAAAGAAAATCATCATTTGATTCAAATAAATACGCCTAAAGGGTTAGAATTATATCAAAAAGTAAATGAATTATTTTCTAAAAAAAAATATAAGGCAGAAAAAGATATCATTAATTATATTATTAATTCCTGTTTAGGAAATTTTGATTTAATTGTAAAAGAAATGGAAAAAATTGATTTATATTATGAAAATTCAAGCAAAATGGATTTAAAAATTGTAAAAGAAATTGTTTCTAAAACAATGAGTGAAAATCAATTTAAATTTGTAGATGCTGTAATTGCAAAAGATTTAAAAAAAGCAAAGCAAATATATAATGAATTGTTAACCTTAAAAATAGAACCATTATCATTAATTAACTTACTTGCTCGAGAATATCGCTATTTACTTGAAATGAAATATTTAGAAAAGAAAGGATCTTCAAAAGTAGAAATTACCAAAAATTTAAAAATTCAAGATTGGCAATTAGAAAAATTAACAAAAGAAGCCAATCAGTATCATGAAGATGATTTAAAAGATTATTTGATACGATTAGAAAAATTAGATTATCAAATCAAATCTGGGAGTATGGACAAACAAATAAGTATTGATTTATTTTTATTAGATTTATATGAATATTAAAAAAAGGATTAATTAAGATCCTCTTTTATTTTGATTACATTTTTGAAATTCATTTTTGCAATTTCATTTAATTTTTCTTCTCCAAATTTTTTTACGATTTCTTTTCCAACTTGATCTACTATTTCGTTAGCACCTTTTGGAAGTTCCATACCAACTTTTTGACTTAATTCATCCATTTTCATAAGAAAAATATAGCGACAAATACAGCTTGCTGCTGCCACACTAGCACATTTATTTTCTGCTTTTGTAGTAAAAGTAATATTGTTTACTTTTTCAAGTGAAGAAGCAATATGTTCATAATATTTTTTAGGATTTTCAAATTGATCAACAACAATTTTATCATAAGTATAATTTTTATTTTTCATAGCATACAAAACTTTATTATGCAAAATTGCTTTAATCTGATTCATATTATAGCCTTTTTCTTGATAATGATTATAATCAGGATTTGATAAAGTAAAAGTAACATATGGTATTTTATCAATAAGCTTTGGTATAATCTTTTTTATTTTTTCATCTGTTAATTTTTTAGAATCTTTCACACCTAATTCTTCTAAAAATGAAATGTTTTCCTTTGAAACATAAGCTGCAGTTACAACAATTGGACCAAAGAAATCTCCAGTTCCTACTTCATCTGAGCCAATGGTACTCATATAAAAATATTCTTTCTTTTCCTCTTTTTTTTCTTTTTCTGAAAGATCTATCACACGATTATTTAGATGTTTTTCCATATCAACCCAAAGATTCGCATCAACATCCGCGCTAATTCCTTGAAACATTACTTTGCCAGATTCGTATAAAGTAATAATAGTATCGGCATCTTTTGCTTGAAAAACAGCATAAGGTGGAGTTTTCGAACGCTTTTTATCATAATAAAATTCTTTCATTTTTTCTTTTACATTATCACTTACTTGAAATACAATTGTCACATTGATCACCTTTTTATTATTTTAGCATAGAAATAAAAAAGTTAGAAAAATATTTTATTTTTCGCAATAATATAATATAATGAGGGTAATATAGAATTGGGAGTGATAATATGCCATCTAGTTTAGTGGACATTATAATTATATTATTTTTATTAATGGGAATGATTATCGGAATGAAACGTGGAGTCATAAAAAGTGCAACGATGTTTATTGGAATCATTGTAGTAATTGTTGTATCTTATGCATTAAAAAATCCAGTTTCTAAATTAATGTATACTTATTTGCCATTTTTTAATTTTCATGGAGCCTTTGAAGGTGTAACAGTCATGAATATTGTAATATATGAAGCATTAGCATTTTTAATTGTGTTCATGATTTTAACAGCACTATTAAATATTTTAATTAAAGTAACAGGAATTGTCGAAACGTTTTTAAAATTTACTGTAATTTTAGGAATTCCATCCAAAATTTTAGGAGCTATTTTTGGATTACTAGAAGAATTTATTTACGTTTTTGTATTTTTATATTTCTTATCTCATATTACATTTACAGCAAATTATATTAATGAAAGCAAATTAGGAAGTCGTATTTTAAATGATACACCTATGTTATCTGATATTATTGAAACTTCGTGTGCTTCTTTTGAAGAAATTTATAGTTTAAAAGAAAAATATCAAAACACAAATAACAAAGATGAATATAATAAAGAAGCTTTGAATATTTTATTAAAGTATTCAGTCATTACTCCAGATGGAGCAGAAAAATTGTTAGAAAAAGATAAACTGCAAATACCAGATGCAGAAATAATTATCGAGAAATATAGATAGGGTGATAAAATGATCAAATATTTAAAAGAAGAAAAATTAGAAGAATTAATCCATGATGGAATACATTTAGTTGATTTTTATGCAGATTGGTGTGGACCATGTAAAATGCTTGGAAGTGTTTTAGAAAATATGGAAGACATTAGTATTATTAAAATTAACGTCGATGAACATCCAGATATTGCCAAAAAATATGGAGTTATGAGTATCCCAACTATCATTGCATTTAAAAATGGAGTAGAAACAAAGAAACAAGTTGGATTTATTCCTGAAAATGAAATTCGTGATATGTTAAAAAATTAGAGTATCCTCTAATTTTTTTTTGCCTTAATAAGCTTTAAGCATATAAGTAATTTTCATAAATGTATTTTTATAATGATCCAAAAAAAATTACTAAGAAGTTTTTGAAGCTCCAGATATTTTGTCAACTTAAAACTTGCTTTGCAGCTTCTTGATAGCTTCGGATTAATCCGCCTGCCCCCAATTTAATTCCGCCAAAATAGCGAACCACAAAAATTGCATGATTACGATAATTAGAACGTTCTAAAATATGAAAAATAGGAGTTCCAGCAGTGTTTGAAGGTTCCTTATCATCACTTTTACCAGCAGTATTTTGAATAAAATAAGCATAAGGAATATGCTTTGCTTTTTTATGTTCTTTTTTTAATTGATCAAATATTAATTTTACATCATTTTTTGAATCAATTTGGTAAAAATAAGAAATGAATTTAGATTTTTTTACATCAAATTGATACGTATTTAAAAGCTTCATGTGTTCACCTAAAAAAATTATAACGTAAAAAAAGAATTTCGTAAAGAAACATAAAATTTCAAAGGAATGAGAAAATATAGTATACTAAGGAATAGGTGAGGGATATGTTTAAAGATAAATTAAGTTTAGTTCCGCATTTACCAGGATCCTATCAAATGAAAAATAAAGATGGAGTAATCATATATGTAGGAAAAGCAAAAGATTTACATCGAAGAGTTTCATCATATTTTAATCGAACTCATACTGGGAAAACCGCAAAAATGGTTAGTGAAATAGCTGATTTTTCTTATATTGTTGCAGGAAGTGAAACAGAAGCTTTTATTATAGAAATCAATTTAATAAAGCAATATGATCCCAAATATAATATCTTATTAAAAGACGATAAAAGTTATCCATATATTGAATACATCTCCAAACCATATCCAAAATTAAAGGTATCTCGTTATTTAAATATTCGAAAAAAAGATAGTAAAAAATTATTTGGACCTTATCCAAATGCCTATGCAGCAAGAAAAATTGTTAGCTTGTTAAATCGTTTATATCCTTTAAAAAAATGTGAAGACAATCAAAAAAAAATATGCCTTTATTATCATATTGAAGAATGTCTTGGATATTGTGAAAAAAAGATTGATGAAGAAAAATTATGCAAAATGGAACACGATATTTTGAGCTTTTTAAATGGAAATGATAAGATACTAACCGATAAATTAAAAGAAAAAATGGATCAATATAGTGCTAGTTTAAATTATGAAATGGCTTTTGAATTAAAAAAAGAATTAGATTATATTAAAGTAATATTAGATAAACAAAAAGTAGAACTTCATGATTTAATAAATCGAGATTTAATTGGTACATTTTATGACAAAGGTTATATCAGTATTCAAATATTCTTTGTACGAAATGGCAAATTAGTTGGTGGACACACAGATATTTTTTCAATCATTAGTGAACCAAAAGATGAAATTGAAACTTACATTTTAAACTTTTATACCAAACATGAAATCCCATCTGAAATTTTGTTAGAACAAGAATTAAATCAGGAAATTATAGCTACTATTTTAAAAACAAAAGCTTTTAGTCCTACAAGAGGACCAAAGAAAAAATTATTAGATATGGCAATATTAAATGCTAAAATTAATTTAGAAAATGAATTAGAATTGATTCTAAAAAAAGAATATATAACCGAAGAAGCAAACGAAAGTTTAAGAAAAATATTAAAATTACCAGTTTTAGATCGTATTGATTTATTTGATAACTCCAATTTATTTGGAGACTTTTCTGTAAGTGGAATGGTAGTATTTAAAAATGGAATTGCTGCTAAAAATGAATACCGAAAATATAAAATTAGTGTTGATAAAAATGACGACTTTAATACAATGAAAGAAGTCATATATCGAAGATATTATCGAGCATTATTAGATAAAACAGAATTACCAAATTTAATTATAGTAGATGGTGGAATCAATCAAATCAATGCTTGTAAAAGTGTATTAGAAGAATTAAACTTAAAAATTAAAGTTTGTGGACTTCGAAAAAATGAAAAACATCGAACCAATGATTTATTAGATGGTTCTACCTATGAAGAAATTCCAATTGAAAAAGATAGTAATGTATTTCACTATTTAACAAGAATGCAAGATGAAGTGCATCGTTACACCATTCATTATCATCGTACGATAAGAAGCAAGGGGAGTATTTCAAGTATTTTAAATGAAATAGAAGGAATTGGAAACAAACGAAAAAAAGAATTAATTAAAAAATTTGGAAGTGTTACCAAAATAGAAGAAGCATCTATAGAAGAACTTACAACCATTTTGCCAATAGAAATAGCAAAAAATTTACAAAAGTTTTTAAAAAGTCGAAAAGAAAATAAATCAAAAGAAAAATAGATAATTCTATTCACCCTCCTAAAATTATAGTATAATGATAATAGGTGAGGCTATGAAAAAACTAGTCACGTTAAAAAAAGATTACAGTATTAAACTAAATAGTCGAATGACCAAAGATCAAACTCCAAAATATATTTATCTTCCAATTGACGAAAAAGCGAAAATAAAATCCGATTTCTTGATCAAAAAAGAACAACGAATCACAAAAAATCGAATCTCTCCAGTATCAGGTCGATTAGTTGGTTCCAAATTTTGTGATACCATAAATGAAAAAGCAGTTAAATGTTTTGTTATTTTAAATGATTATAAAGAAACATATCAAAAAAGAGTTGCATCTTTAAAAAATATAACAGAAGTATCCTTAGAAAAAATTATAATTGAATTAAAACAACAGAATGAAACAGAAATATCCGAAAAACTAAAACAATGTAAAAAAGGTTGCACCATTATTTTAAATGGAATGGATGATGAACCATATGTTGCAAATGAAATTTTTTTAAGTAAAGAATATTCTTTTGAAATATTAGAAACACTAGATGCATTAAGAGAAAAATTTCAAGCTTCTTCTACGAAAGTAATAATAAAATGCAATGATCGAGATAACATTGAAAATTTTGAAAACCAAATAGGAACCTATACTGAAATAGAATTATCGATTTTACCAGATTACTATTTATTAGCCGAAGAAACATTTTTAATTCCTTATCTAAACATAATCGAACCATATTTAATATTAAAACCAAGCGAAATAAAAACGATTTTTACAATAATTCAAAAAAAACGTCATGATACAGAAGTAATTTTAACAATTAGTGGGAATGGAATCGAAAATCCTCAAGTAATCAAATCAAAAATTGGAGTTATGGTATCCGATTTATTAAATCAATATATTAAAATAAAAAAAAATACAGAAGTGATTTATTGGATTAATGGATTAATGAAAGGAAAAGAAATGGACATAACAAATCTAATAGTCACGAAAAAAATGCAATCCATATTAATTATGAAAAAAGAATATGTTGAAGAATTAGAATGCATACGATGTGGAAAATGTATCACTATTTGTCCAGTTGGATGCAATCCGAAAAAAGCTTATGATACCAAAAATAAAAAATACATTTTAAATTGCATTCATTGTGGTTTATGTTCTTATATATGTCCTTCAAAAAAAGATTTTCAAAAAATACTAAGTGGTGAAAAAAATGAAGAAGAAGTATATTAAATTTCTTTTCAATTCGGAATATTCTTATCAAAATATATTATTTATAGCTTTCATTCCCTTTTTATTGTATGGATTTTACAAAAATGGAATATTACCATATTTAAATCAAAATATTTCAATATTGGAAATGTTTCGACCAATTTTATTTCCTAGTATTGGTATTGGAATAGGTCTCATGATTCCATTCTTTTTGAAAAAGAAAAGTAATAAAAAGAATATCAATTTAGCTCTTTATGGCGAAATAATAGGAATGATTATTCCAATAGAATCTAACATAATTCTGACCACCATAATATTTTTCCTTTTCTTTCTTCTAATTTCTTTCAAAAATATAAAAAAAATCAGTCCATTACTACTGGGATGTATTCTGTTTTTAATTCCCACAATCTTTGGGAAAATCTCCTTTGAAAACAAAAGTGAAATAGCTGCTCAAACCATATATAGTGTTTCGGATTTATTCTTTGGAAGAAACATTGGAGGTACATGTAATACCAACATCTTTTTTTCTCTTTTAGCTCTCCTTTTTTTATCCATGGATTATTATTATAAAAAAGAAATAGCATTTTCGATCTTAGGAAGTTATTTAATTGCGACAATATGTTTCGAATTTCTTTTTCCCACAACGGATTTATTAAGAAGCATCCTAAACTCTACTTCCATTTTTGCATCAATCTTTATTGCGACTGAAATGGAATATACTCCATATATGGAAAAGGGAAAAATTATGTATGGAATATCAATTGGCATCTTAACTTCTATAATAAATCGTGTTTTGCCATTTTTGGGAATCTATATTGCAATTTTTCTAACTTCTTTTTTAACCAATTTCTTTGATAACTTTGCAATACAGCTTGAAAAAAATGACAACTTTTGTCGAATGAAAGAAAACAAAAAGAAAAATTAACACTTGAAAAAAAGATAAAAAATTAAATTTAGAAAGTAAACGGATTAAAATTGTAACTTAATTGACTCAGAATTTCGATTTTGAGTTTTTTTATTAGAATCTTTACAAAGAAAAAAATTCTTTTTATATTGAGATTGCGAGTCGCAAAAAGGAGAAAATTTATGAACAAAATAATCAAATATGCATTAGTAGGACTAGGGCTTTTTTTCCTACATCAAAAATGGACAACAGCTAGTTCAGAATTTGAATTAGTAAATGATCCAAATACCTTAACTTACAAAATAGAAAGAACCGATAAAACCGTTCAATTATATTTTATGATTGTAAGAGATAAAAAAACAAAAGAATATGTATATTGCTTAGAGCCAGGAGTTGCACTTAGTAATGAAATATATGAAGAATTAAAAGAGTGGGAATATCAAAAATTAAATTTAAAAGAAGAACAACTAGATTATATTAGCAAAGTTGCATACTATGGTTATCACTATCCAGGTCATAATCATATTTATTATTACTATGCAGCGCAACTCCTTATTTGGGAAAAAATAATTCCCGAAAATTGGAACATATACTATACCGATTCTTTAGGTGGAAAGAAAGTAGAATGGTTTCAAAATGAAAGAAACGAAATTTTAAGATTAATAGAAGAAGATGAAGAAGTGCCTTCTTTTGCTGGAAAACTTTTTGAATGGAATGGAGTGGATCCAATTACTATAAAAGATGAAAATGAAAAATTAGAAGAATATCATGCGATAAACAAAAACTCAATTACTATAAAACAAGAAAAAAATCAGTTAGAAATAGTGAGTAAAAATAAGAAAAAAGAAACGATTACATTTCAAAAAAACGAGCAGGGAAATCCCGTTCAATTTTATTATCGAGAAGATGGACAAAATATGATGCGACAAGGAACGCTAAAATCAAAAACATTTCAAATCGAGATAATGCCATATTTTTTGGAATTAGAAATTTTAAAACAAAATGAGAAAGGATTACCACTATCCAATGTAACTTTTGGATTATATTCAAAAGAAGATATCAAAAATACAAAAGGAGAAATTGTTTTCCAAAAAAATACTTGTATTGATAAAAAAACGACAACCAGTGATGGTAAAATCATCTTTTCCAATCTTTATGAAGGAGCATATGAAATCAAAGAATTAGAAGCTCCAAAAGAATATCAAATATTATCTAATCCAATTGCAGTAAACATCAAAAAAGAAACAACAAAACAGACGATTAATATAACCAATCAAAAGAAAACGCAAAATTTAAAAATTTTAAAACAAGATGAAAAAACCAATGAAGTATTAAAAGGCGTTCACTTTCAAATATGGAAAGAAGAAAATTGTATTTTTGATGGTTTGACCAATGAATCTGGTGAAATTGAAATCAAAAATCTTCCTTTAGGTGATTATAAAATTGTAGAAGTTGAAACAATCTTTGGATATGAAATTGCCAAAAACCCAACATTCTTTACTTTAAATGGAAAAGAAAAAATATTGGAAATTACCCTTACCAATCGTAAAATTGAACATGTTCCAAATACAAAAGAACAGAATAACAACCAAACATTTATCTATGAGAAGAAAAGGAAGTATGATTTATGAAAAAAATAGGAATTAGCTTTTTCTTTTTCTTTCTATTCTTAACAAATTGCTTTGCAGAAAAAATAAATTATCGTTCGAACCTGTTAATGGATTATCCATACTATGATCAAGATAAAAAAGAAATTTTCAACATGCGAACCAATAACATAACTGAAAAATTAATCTATACAATGGATCCTAGTAAAACTCTTGATTATGATACAGATTACGAAAAATTAAGAAATGCCTTTTTCTTAAAAGATGAGAAAATTCAAAACAAAATAAAGCAATATATACGAATAACCGAAGAAGCAAAAGATATTGTTACAAAAATCAATTATTATGTCGTAACGCAGGAATTAATATGGACGACATTTCATCCGGAAATAACGATTCATATTGAAAATAATGAACTTGAAAAATATCGAAAAGAATTACAAGAAAAAATGGAAATCATTCCAAGTTGGATCAAAAATTATGAAATTCAAAAAGAATTAGTTTTAGAAAAAAAGAAAGATTATAAATTAACAACAAAAGATTGTCAAATAAAAGAAGAAAGTGAAAAATGGGTTATCACAAATTGCAATTCCAATGCAACGATTAAGGTAGAAGAAACTAAAGAAGAAGAATTATTTTTTTATCTGGTAAATGGAACAAGAATAGGAATAGAATCAGGTTTTTCTCCCTGTACATGGTATTTCAACATAATTTTAAAAGAAGAAGAAACAAAAAAGCCAGAGCAAAAAAATGATCAAGACAAAAAAGAGGAAAATGATAAATTAAATAACAACATAAAAAAAGAAAAACAGCTTGAAAAATATCCAATTTATCATGTACCAAATACGAAAGAAAATCAATCATCATGGATAGAATTCATACTTTTATTAATCCTTGGATTAAATCTAAGAAAAAAATTGTAACGATCATTTTAGTATTGTCATTATGTCTCTTTCTTTGTTTTCCGAAAAAGAAAGAGATTACTTTAACACAAACCCAAAAACAAGACATGGATCGTTATTTTACCAAAGAAGAAATAAAGAAGAACTTATTTGGAATTTTAGAAATACCAAACTTACAACTAAAAAATCCAATTTATAACAAAGGAGAAAAAGAAAATCAAGTAGATAAAAATATTCAACTGTTAGAAGAAACGATAACCAAAGACTTAAAATCGAATGTGATTGTATTGGCTTCTCATTCTGGAAATGGAATTCATGCTTATTTTAAAAATTTACATCAAATAAAAGAAAATGATTCCATTTATTTTCATCATCAAGAAAAAAAATTAGAATATCGTTTTTTCAAAATGGAAGAAGTAGAAAAGACAGGAACTATTTATTTAGAACACTATGAATTTCCATGTTTGATTTTAATTACATGTAGCAAAGAAAAAGAAAACATTCAAGAAGTTTATTATGCAAAATTCATCAAAAATATGACATAAAAGATGAAATTTTGCATTTTTTTCATTCAAAAAAAGGAAATTGGGTTAAAGCCTTGAATAAGTAATAGTGTAGGGAGGAAAAAAATGTTCCATATTTCAGAAGAAGAAATCAATCAAGTAAGACAAAATGCTGACATTGTAGAAATAATTAGTAGCTATATTCCTCTCAATCAAAAAGGAAAAAATTATTTCGGAGTTTGTCCTTTTCATGAAGATCATTCACCTAGTATGAGTGTTTCAAGAGAAAAAGGAATATATAAATGTTTTTCTTGTGGAGCGACAGGAAATGTTTTTAAATTTGTAAGTGACTATGAAAATATAACTTTTCCAGAAGCGGTTCAAAAGATAGCCCAAAAAATAGGAATTACTTTAAGTATAACAACAGAAATAAAAAAAATTACAAAATATGAAATAGAATATAAAATTATGACATTAAGTAATTTATTTTATCAAAATAATTTAATGACTGAAAAAGGAAAAAAAGCTAGAGAGTACTTAGAAAATAGAGGATTAACAGAAGAAATTCAAAAAGAATTTCAAATTGGTTTAGCATTTGACAAAAATAGTTTATCGGAATTTCTTCATCAAAAAAACTATGAAAATTCTCTTCTAATTTCTTTGGGATTATTAAATCAAAAAAAAGAGTTTTTTTATGATACATTTTTAGATCGAATTATGTTTCCAATCCATAATCTAAATGGAGATGTCGTTGGATTTACAGGACGTATTTATTTACCAAATAGTTCTCCTCCAAAATATTTAAACAGCAAAGAAACTATGATATTTAAAAAGGGGAATATTTTATTTAACTATCATCGAGCCAAAGATCCCATTCGATTAGAAAAAAAAGTGATTTTAGTAGAAGGAAATATGGATGCTATAAGAATGTATTCATGTGGATTTAAAAATACAATTGCGTTAATGGGAACGAGTTTAACTTCATATCAAATAAAAGAAATCAAAAAATTACGGGTTCCAGTGATATTAATGTTTGACAATGATGATGCAGGATTTACCGCTACTTACCAGATTGGAACTTTATTAGAAAAAGAAAACATTCCAATTCATATTGTTCGATTAAGTGGAGAAAAAGATCCCGATGATTATCTATTAAAAAATGGAATCGAAGCAATGCAAAACAACATTAAACATGCAATTTCATTTATCGAATTCAAATTAAATTATTTTAAAAGAAATAAAAATTTACAAGATAGTGAAGAACTTGCTGCTTATATTAAAGAAGTATTAAAAGGAATGAAAGAAAATACGGATCCCATTTTAAAAGAAATTACATTGAAAAAATTAAGTAATGATTATGACATTTCAATGGAACTTTTAATCAGTGAATTAGATCATATAAAAGAAAAAGAGCAAAAACAAAATGAAAAAATAAAAGTTTCCCAAGAAGAACAAAAAATCATTAAAAAAACAAAATATACAGATAGTATTTTTCATATTTTGTACTTTATGATGAATGATCCCATTTATATTAAAATGTATAAAAAAAATTTAGGCTTTATTGATCAAGCCACTTATCGTGGAATTGCCAATGAAATTTTAGCATATTATGAATTTCATAAATGTATTAATTTAGCAGATTTTTTAACATTTGCAGAAAATAGTAAGCTAAAAAAAGAGATTTACGAAATAGTTACAAGTATAAACGATGAAACGATTGACGAAACTATAATGGAAGAGTATATTATGTCTGTGAAGAAAATCCGAAAACAAAATGAAATAAAACAATTAAAAGAAAAATTAAAATTAGAAATGGATAGTAATAAAGAACTAGAAATAGTAAAAAGAATAGCCGAGTTAAAGAAAGAAGTGTAGAGATGAAAAAAACAAATAGTACTGTTATAAAAAACTTAATGAATTTACAAAAAGAACAAGGGTATGTCACAATAAAAGATATGCAAGAACAAACTGAAATTTTTGAATTAATCGAAAGTGATGTAAAAGAAATTATTGAAAGTTTAAATAAAGTCAATATTTCATTAGTAGAAAATGCACCCAAAAAGAAAGTTGCAAAATTAGTAGAAGTAAAATCATTTGAAGAAAGAAAAGCTGATTTAATTAAAAAAGGAAAAGAAAAAGGATCCATTACCTTTGAAGAATTAGCAGCATCTTTAAAAGGACTAGATGTAGATAATGATTCATTAGATGAACTTTATAATGCATTAATTGAAAGCAATATCGAAGTAGTGTCAGAAGATGATCAAAATGGCAATGGAGGAGTAAAATCAGATGAACCTATCATTTTAAATGATACTGAAATTACGAAAGATGTTAATATTAACGATCCAGTTCGAATGTATTTGAAAGAAATAGGAAAAATTCCATTATTAAGTGCCGAAGAAGAACTTGCTTTATCGGTTCGAGTTGCCAATGAAGAAGAAGAAGCAAAAAATCGGTTAGCGGAATCCAATTTGCGTTTGGTTGTCAGTATTGCAAAACGTTACGTTGGAAGAGGGCTTTTATTCTTAGATTTAATACAAGAAGGAAATATTGGACTAATGAAAGCGGTTGATAAATTTGATTATGACAAAGGTTACAAATTTTCAACCTATGCCACATGGTGGATTCGTCAAGCAATTACAAGAGCATTAGCAGATCAAGCAAGAACCATAAGAGTTCCTGTTCATATGGTAGAAACGATTAATAAAATGGCACGAATTCAAAGACAATTAACATTGGAATTAAATCGAGAGCCAAGCGAAGAAGAAATTGCCAAAAAAATGGGTATTACAGTTGAAAAAGTTCGAGAAGTAATTAAAATTAGTCAAGATCCTGTTTCATTAGAAACCCCAATTGGAGAAGAAGATGATTCACATTTAGGAGATTTTGTACATGATATCAATTCTATGACTCCAGAAGAATATGCAACCAATGAAATATTAAAAGAAGAAATAAAAGCAGTACTAGAAACATTGCAAGAAAGAGAGCAAGAAGTGTTAGAATTACGTTTTGGCTTAATTGATGGAACGAGTCATACGTTAGAAGAAGTAGGTAAAAAGTTTAATGTAACAAGAGAGAGAATTCGTCAAATCGAAGCCAAAGCATTAAGAAAACTACGTCACCCATCTCGTGCCAAAAAATTAAAAGACTTTTTAACTGATTAAAAATGCCAGAGAAAAGATTAGAAATCATCTCATCACTTTTAAATAAAGAAGACTGTTTGATTGATATTGGATGTGACCATGCTTACGTTTGTATCGAACTTGCTAAAAAAGGAGCCGATAAAATATTAGCTACGGATATTCATGAAAAAGCTTTAAAAAGTGCAAAAAAAAATATTGAAAAAAATGGTTTTCAATCGATTATAGATTGTCAATTGAGTGATGGACTAGAAAAAATAAATACAGAAGGTTTTAATACCATCGTGATTGCAGGAATGGGTACCAGTACAATAAAACATATTTTATCAGATCAAAAAAAGTTAAATTCCATTCAAAAAATAATTCTTCAATCAAATAATGACTTATCAGAATTAAGATTGTTTATGAAACAAATTGGATATGCTATCAAAAAAGAATATGTTGTACTAGAAAAAAAACATTACTACACCATTATCTTATATCAAAAAGGAAAACAAAAATTAAAAAAAAGAGAATTGGAATTAGGTTTTTATCAAGAAAATTTACAAGAATATTATCAATATTTAATCAAAAAATATGAAATAATTCGAAATAAAATTCCAAAGAAAAATAGAAAAAAAAGATATCATCTTAAGCAAAAAATAAAATGGCTTCAAAATTGGATTCAACTATAAAAAGAAAACGGGCTTATTATTGAAAGTATTTTCAGAAGAGATAGGTTCCGTTTTTTTATATGGATTTTTTGTTGTCAATTCTTTTTTTACGGAATTTTGCTTTGGTGAAGGTGTATTGGTTTCCATAGGTTTCGTAAATTCTTTTACTACTTTAAAAGCTGATTTTGCATTTTGAATCATAGGTTTTGCTTGCTGATAAATTGGAATAACTTGATTTGCAATGGATAAAGTTTTGCTAATTCCACCTAAAATTTTGGTAAAGCTCAATCCCTTGGCAGCTGTTTCTACTCCAAACATAGTATCACTTCCTATTGATATTATATGTAAAAGAAATAAAATACTTTACTAGATAAAAAAACTAGTAAGTAAAAAGTGCTTGTGGTATAATAAATAAAAGAATAGAGGGATCGCTATGAATCATAATATTTTATCGACAAATGAAAAGCCAAAATCAATCAAAAATCCTCTAAAATTTCCATCTTTAGGGTTGTTTGTTAGTTTTAAAACGATAATAGAATATATTTTTTTGATTTTGAAGTATGCATTACGTGGATTAAAATTTCTTACAATCGATCCTTTCATGATGCTTTATAATGCAATTAGTGGAAGAGTAGATTATGCATATAAAAATACCAAAAGTGCCATTCAAAAACAAGAAGAAAAATTTGAACTAAAAAAAGCAAAGAGAAAAAAGACGATATTAAATACAGACATTGGTGAACTTTTTCAAAATTCTTTATTTGTTCAAAAAAGAATAAAAAAATTAGAAGCAAAAAAACAATTTTTAATCGAAGAATTACAAGGATCAGGTGCGATTAGAACAAAAGAGCCCAAAGTTTATAAATTTATTGCTAAAAATCCCAAAGGTATTATTGAAAATGGAATTTTAAATGGTTATAGTAAGTTAGATATTAATACTTTTTTAGTGCAAGAAGGATATGAAGTATATAGCATTGTATCCGATAATTGGACTGAATTTTTGTATGGACAAAATAGTTTTTTAGCTCCCAAGTTAAAAACCAAAGATTTGCTTTTTTGGTTGACTCAATTATCTACTTATATCAAAAGTGGACTGACTCTAACAGATTCCATTAAAGTTTTGAATAATCAAATGAATAAAAGAAATAAAACGCAACGACGAGCATTTCAATCTATTGTTTATGAATTAACCATGGGGGAATCTTTTTCAAATGCCTTAGAAAAGCAAGGAACCATGTTTCCTCAACTTTTAATCAATATGATTAAAGCTGCAGAAGCGACTGGAGAATTAGAAGAAACATTAACTGATATGGCAGATTATTATGATGAATTAAATAAAACTCATAAACAAATGATAAGTGCTTTTACTTATCCTACGATTATTTTTATTTTTGCAGTAGCGGTGATTACTTTTATTATGATATTTATCATTCCACAATTTGTAGGAATCTATCAAGTATCGGATATCCAAATCACTGGATTTACAGCTCTTGTAATAAATGGAAGCAATTTTTTAAAAAATAATATTACGTTTATCTTGTTATCTTTCACTACCTTTATTTTAGTTTTAGTCTTAGTTTATGAGAAAATAAAGGCTTTTCGAAGAGTATTGCAAGTGATTGCGATGAAAACACCAGTAATAGGAAAAGTAATTATCTATCATGAGATGACTATCTTTGCTAAAACATTTGCTTCTTTACTACGTAATAACGTTTATATTACAGATAGTATTAATATTTTAAGTAAAATTACCAATAATGAAATTTACAAAGAAGTGATGTATCATACCATTGATAATATCGTAAAAGGAGAAAAAATCAGTGTTTCCTTCAAAGATCATTGGGCCATTCCGGAAGTTGCATATTATATGATTGTAACAGGAGAATCCACTGGAGAATTATCAGAGATGATGTCAAAAGTTAGTAATTATTACCAAGAAATGCATCGAAGTATTGTAAATAGTTTAAAATCTTTTATTGAACCAGTCATTATTGTATTACTAGCTGTAATAGTAGGAATTATTATATTAGCGGTTATTATTCCAATGTTTAATTTAATGGGAAGTATAGGTTAGGAGAGAATATGTATTATTTTTATTGTGTGTTTTTCTTTTTATTAGGATGTATTTTAGGATCATTTTATGGAGTAGTTGCAACAAGACTTCCCAAAAATGAATCATTAATTAAACCAAGATCTCATTGTGAAGAATGTAATGAAACATTAGCATGGTTCGAATTAATACCTGTCTTATCTTTTCTTATTCAAAAAGGAAAATGTCGTCATTGCAAAACCAAACTATCAAAAGTTCATATATTGATTGAAATCAGTACAGGTTTATTATTCTTATTTGCTTATCTCTATTACGATATTAGTTATTCTTTTTTTATCAGTATTATTTTATCTAGTTTAGTAATACTAATTTTTGTAAGTGACATGAAATACATGATTATTTTAGATTCTCCACTAATTATTAGTGCCATTAGTATTTTTTTCTTAAAATGGTTTTACTTTGATCTTTCCAATGCTTTTTTATCCCTTTTTGAAGGAATGCTATCCTTTTTTACCATGTTTGCCATTGGAAAAATTGGCAATGTATTATTTAAAAGAGAATCATTAGGCGGAGGAGATATTAAATTATCCTTTCTATTTGGAGAAGCATTAGGAATTCAAATGGCATTTGCTGCATTTGTCCTATCGACATTTTTAGCTTTACCTTATGCATTTGCATGTCTATTTATGAGAAACAATCATGAAGTTCCATTTGGACCATTTTTAGTATCTGCACTTTGGATTGTATTTTTATTTTCCGAAAAATTTAAAAATGTATTAGATGTTTTTTTTCATATTTAAAAAAATAGAAATATGGTAAAATAAAAGAGGTGAAGCAAAATGTTTGAAATAAATGGAAGAATATTAGTGTGGTTTTTTCTTTTTGGTGTGATAGGAACCGTAATATTATCACCATGGCTTAAAAAAATTTATCAAAAATATACAGAAATGATTAATTATTTAATTGTAGGTGTTTTAACAACTATTGTTAGTTTGATCTTGTATTATGGTTTGGTATTTACCATATTAAACCCAAATAATGGCATTGAACTACAAATAGCGAATGTCATCTCTTGGGTAGGATCTGTTTTATTTGCATATGTTACAAATCGAAAATACGTATTTCAAAGTAAAAATCAAAATAAGAAAAAAGAATTTATCAATTTTGTAGGATCTCGAATTCTCACTCTTTTTATGGATATGTTCATTATGTTTGTAGGAGTTACTTTATTACGTGGAAATGATAAAATAGCAAAACTAATATCTCAAATCGTGGTAATTATCGCAAATTATGTTTTAAGTAAATTATTTGTATTCAATAAGAAAAAAAATAAATCTTAAAATGATTGACAAAGAAAAAAATAACCTTTACAATAACCTCCATTAAGGAGATTTTTTTATGAGAAAACTAGGAATAATTACCAATATATGTACAAAAGAAGAAAATAATGAATTAGAAATTACTGTTTTTTTTGGCAACAATTTAAAGAAAACATACATTATCGATGCAAAAAAATGTGAGTTAAAAATATTTGAGATTGTTATTGATGAAAAAGGTCAATTAAATCAATTTGATGGAGCTGGAAATCTTCGTGATATAATGCAATTAATGTTAGAGTTATCTAAGCAGTCTGTTGATTATTATAAGAATAAAGGAGCAAAAAGAATAAACTATATTCAATTTTATCTAGAAGATATATTTCAAAAATTTTTAGAAGATCCTATGAAAGCTCTTGCAATATTTAATGTAATAAAAGAATTACAAGGATTCGCACCTTTACAGTATGAGGAAGCATTTTTATTTTTAGCACAGGTTGATTATAATATTGAAAAATGGAAAGAATATCAAAAGCAAATGCGATTTCATTCTTACAGAAAAGCTTTAAAATCTAATCCTTCTATTTTCCATTTATGGATCGATTTAAAAAATAATCAAAGAGCAATAAAAAATGCAACAGAAAATATAGAACGATTAATTGAATTGCAGATTGAAAAACAACCTTTAGCAAGAAAAAAAGCGAAATAATCGCTTTTTTTTTAATTGAAATCTCAACCGCACCATTTAATATAAGTTTAACAAATAT
>CAOJNP010000014.1 GCA_948439995.1 uncultured Erysipelotrichaceae bacterium
TTCAATCAAACTACTAGATCTACTCCTTACACTTTTATAGTACCAAATTACTATTCTCTAACTTATATCTATCAAATTTATAAGGATTTAATGTAAATTATTTTAGCCAATCAAAATTCTTATCTACATAAATATCATTGTCATCCATTCATTTTATCGATTACTTCCATCTCTTCTAATGGAAGTAATCATCTAATCTTCTTCTCTTTTATTGTTTTTAATGACTTTAATGAAATGTTGTAGAAAACTGTGAATATCCTTTTATTCATTAGTAGAGTACAATATCTATATCTAAGTCTACGAAACAAATTTCTTTCAATTTATGTTTAGCATGATTCTCTCCATTTTTTGTTTGGATACTCTGATCGAAAAAATTCCTACTTCACTAATACAACATTAGATATTGCTTTATTTTCATCAACAATTTTTTTCATTAAAAATAGCGTAATAAGGAATAGAAGATTCATTACGATAATCATAAGTTTTTGGATATTCTTTTAAAATAACGGTTCCTGTTTTAAAACTTTCTTGTGACAAATACTTAAATTCTGTAATTCTAGTAAAATCTTCCTCATTAGGATAATTTAATACCGAACAAGCTTGATAATAATTTTGTGGTAAATACTCAAATTTTAAATCCAAAGAACGATAAGGTAATGGCCCAAACTCATAAGAAAATAACTCATCCACTGCACCAGTATAAATTAAAATTCCAGTAAATTCTTTTCCTTCATAAAATATTTTTCCATTTTGAAAAGAAATTACATCAATCGCATTTACATTTGTTTTTACCGTAATATTTTTATTGCTTAATAAATGTTCAAACAATTCATTGTATCCGTATCTAGGCATCATTTGATAAGTATCTGAAAAATATCGATCATCATATCCTACTACTACAGGAACTCGATTAATAACTGAAATATCTACATTCGAAATATCAGTATTCCATTGCTTTGCAGTATAATGTAAAAATACTTTTTCAAAAACATATTCTCCAAACTCACGAATTTCTTCATCTTCTGAATTTTTTAAATCCAGAATAGAAACTTTTGAATTCCATTCATAATGTTCCAATAATTTTGTTTGAATCAATTTTGCTTTTTCTTTGTAAAATAACAGTTCTATCGATTTAAAATTAAACGGAATTGGTACGCATTCTCCATCAATCTTTCCAAGTACTCGATGTTCATAAAAATACCAACTCGTAAATTGCTCAACATAATCTTTTACTCGTTTTGAATTCGTATGAAAAATATGTGGACCATACTTATGATATCGAATATCATGTAAGGTTTCTTCATAACCATTTCCTCCAATATGATTTCTTTTTTCTAATACCAAAACTTTTTTTTCTGTATTAGAAAAACGTTCTGCAAGTACACTTCCTGCAAAACCAGAACCAACTATGATTACATCTTGCATAACAACACTCTCCTCATGATTCTTGAAAATATTATATCAAAAAAATCGTATTTAATTGCAATTTATTTTTTTCACGATATCAAAGGAAAAAATCTGTTTAGTGATAAATATGTATGAAATGTATTACTATATTTTATTAGAAAAAAATTTTTATCCAACAAAAAAGTCAAAAATCTTTATTTTGACTAGATTTATTGACTTTAAAACTTTAAATCATAATATAAAAACTCTATCTTGAGAGGTGCCTCTCAAGGCGGTATTTTCATGGGTTCAATCCCATAATAAATTCCTTAAAATAAGGTTTTTATTATTTTTCAAACATTGCTAAAATGGCTTTTCGATAAATATTTTTGGCAATTTCTTTTCCATTTTGAACAAGATTTATATAATTTGTCATCATTACTCCACTATTTATTTCCATAATCAAAAACTCATTTTCTTCGGTTTCAATAATATCTATACTACAAAAACCTAAATCAAATGCATTTGTTATTTTTTTAGCAATGTTTAAGAGTTTTTCTCTTTTTTGACTATCCACAATATCGATTGGAATAGCTCCATTAGAAAGATTATATTTCCAACTGTACTTCAATAATTCTCCTTCTGGTAAAATTTCATCCCAACACTTTTCTGTTAAAATAGATTGAAAATAATGACCATTAAATTCCATTAATAATTCTTTTTTGGTATTTTTACCATTTCCAACTACAATCGGTCTTTTTTTTGCATACATCAATACGTTTTCTTTTCCTAACATAATAAGACGATATTCACTTTTTGATGAATAAAATGGACATATGCTAATGGATTCATTTCGTTTCCATAACTCATTTAAAGTGGAAGAAATCATTTCTTTTTCCGAAATATAAAATACTTCTTTTCCACATGTTCCATTGTTTGCTTTTAATACGATTTGATGATTATATTTTTCAAATAATTCCAAAACTTTTTTAATATGGTTAAAATTTTTTGCATCATCATTTTTGTTAGTTGGAGCAAATAATATATGATGAGGAATTATGGGAATTTTTTGAGATTTTAAAATTTCATAGGTCGCATATTTATCATCCATAATAGATCCTATAGCATGTCCTGATAAATCAAATTTATATCCTGAAATGAATTTCATTTTTCTCTTTTTTTCTAACATGATGATCCAATCTTTTGATAATAAAGTAAAATTAATTTTTTCTTCTTCACATATTTCTTTTATTAACTTTTGAAATGAATTCATAAACTCACCTTTTTAATTTCTAATAAAAAAGAACTAATGTCTTTTCTTTTTTATACTTTTTGATTCGATGGTAATCATTAAGTCACATAATTCACAAATTTCTCGAATTATTTTTAAGTCAATTTTAATATCTCCTGCTTCATAACGTTGTACCGTTCTTACACTTTTCTCTAATTTTTGTGCTAAATCTTTTTGAGTTAAATTGGAATATTCTCTTAACATTCTGATAATATCATTATTTTTATAATCTTTGACATTAATTTTCATTCTATCACCACTTCTTCCTGAATTATATCTAGCTCGTGATATAGAAAAGAAAAATAGTGACATAACTTGACGTATCTTTTTTATTTTCTTTATTTTATTTTTTGAAAAAAGAAGAACTTTTATATTAATTTTGAAAAACGTTCTTCTATTTTTTGTGCACCTAATATTTTTAAAATATCAAATAAATTTGGAGTTTGTTTTTTGCTTGTTAAAGCTACTCTTATTACAGTACTAATATCGGCGATATTTCCTTTGTAATTGTCTGGATTTTGTTTATAATCTTTCATATTACTTGCATATCCCAGTTCATCACACATGACTTTCATTTTTCCAAACCATTCATCTTGAGAATCTTTTTCGTCATAATATTTTGTTAAATAAACTGTTAAAATTTTTGAAATTTCAGATTTTTCTTTTATTTTATCGAATTCATAATTTTCCAATGGAACATTAAATTTTTCATCATACATATACCAAATAGCTGGATATACATTACTATAAGAACTATAATCTTTTCTCGGTTTTTCTTCATCTCTTTCAATATTTAAAATGGAAATACTTTCTTTCTTATGGTTTATTAATAGTTCATGAAATTCAGAGTCAAATTCTTCACTCCAAAGAAGAAGGCGATTATAAAATTCTTCTGCCGTGATTTTTGCTAAAAAATTTTTACTCAGATTTATTATTTTTTCCATATCAAATAATGATCCTGAAATATTCATTTTTTTAAATGTTACCTTAAAATCATCCAATTCTTTATCGGGATTTTTTTCATACCATTCTTCGTAATTCGAATTGACTAAGGTCATTAAATATTGTTTCATCGCTTCTACTGGAATTCCTATTTTTTTAAATTCTCGGATATCTGCTTCTGGATCTTTTCGTTTACTAATTTTTCTTCTTTTTCCATCTTCTTCTTTCATAATAGGAGACGGATGGGCATATTTAGGAACTTCAAAACCAAGAGCTTCAAACATTTGAACATGAACAGGTAAACTACTTAACCATTCATCGCCACGTACCACATGGGTTGTATGCATTAAATGATCATCTATTACATGTGCAAAATGATAAGTTGGTAATCCATCTCCTTTTAAGATGATGTGATCAATATCATTTTCTGGCATCATGACTTTTCCTTTTACTAAATCTTGAAAGGCAATTTTATTTTCAAAATTTCCAGGAGATTTAAAACGAATGACATATTTTTCACCATTTTTAATTTTTTCGAATGCTTCTTCTATACTAAGATTTCGATCTTTGGCATAGTGTCCATAATAACCCATTCTTCCTTTTCTAATTTCTTGTTCATGACGTAATCTTTCTAATTCTTCTGGGGTAGTAAAAGAAGGATATGCTAAATCTTTTTCAATTAAATCTTTTACATAAGCACAGTAAATTTCTCTTCTTTTACTTTGAATGTATGGACCATAATTTCCTTTTTCTTCATTTTCACTGATCATTCCTTCATCATAATCAATTCCAAAGAATTGGAAGGCTTCAATAATTTGTTCAACACCATTTTCTATTTCTCTTTTTTGATCGGTATCTTCAATTCGAATATAAAATATACCATCAGAATTTTTTGCTAAATTTTGTACCATTACTCCTTGAAAAATTGTTCCAAAGTGAACAAACCCAGTTGGACTTGGAGCAACACGTACTACCATTGCTCCTTCACTTAAGTCTCTTTTTGGATATTTTTTTTCATAATATTCTCGGTCATATTTTATATTTGGAACTAAAAAATCGGCCCATTCTTTTCTTGTCATTTTCTTTCCTTCTTTCTAAAAAATAAAAAGATAGTACCAATAAAGGACGAAAAATCCGTGGTACCACCTTACTTATACTTTCTTTTTTAACGGACGAATCCGGAATACCTTGTATACAGTATTCAGCTCCAAAGTTTCTTCTAAAGCCTTTTGAAATCGTTTTCACCAACCACGATTTCTCTTTTTTCAAAAGTACTCTATACTCTTCTTTTTCTTTGCTTTCTAATTTAAGTTTATTAAAATTTTACTATTTTGTCAAATTTTCTCAACTGTTACAAAACGAATGCTTTTCATTTTTTGAGTAGTCGTTGGAGTTTCTCCTTTTACTTTTGTATTAGCAATATGATCTAGAGTATCAAACCCAGCAATTAATTTACCAAATGATGCATAATCTCCATCTAAAAATGTCGCATCGCCATGACATATGAAGAATTGACTGGAAGCAGAGTCATAAGAATTACTTCTTGCCATGGATAAAACTCCTCTTTCATGAGATAACTTATTTTCTATTCCATTACTTTTAAATTCACCTTTGATTTTTTCAGAAGATCCTCCCATTCCATTTCCATTTGGATCTCCTCCTTGAATCATAAAATCTTTTACAACACGATGAAATGTTAAATTGTCATAAAATTTTTCACTTACTAATTTTTGAAAATTTTCAACCGTAATTGGTGCAATTTCTGGATATAATTCTAATAACATGATTTCTCCATTATTCATTTCAATTTTTACATAATTCGTTTTTTCATTGGTTTCTTGATAAGACATATTTTCAACTTCTCCTTCTGTTTTGCTTTTTCCACAACCTCCTATTAATAATAGGATTATAATACTACAAACAATAACTATTTTCTTTTTCATATTTTTCCCTTTCTTTTGTATTTTAATAATTCTTCTTTTTTTTCTTTGGAAACTCGATAGGAATCTCTTATTTTGCTAATCGTTTTATTCATGGTAAAATCATTTATTTTTGCTTTTTTCAAATATTCTTCTGTTTCTATAGGATAACATATAAACATTTCTGCTAAAAGCCAAGAGGTGGCCATATTGACATAATAATGATCACTTGTAATTTCATCTATACTTTGGAATATCATTTCTAAATATTCTTTTTTGATATAAAAATTTAAAATGGTAACGAGTCCAACTCGAATGGTAAAAGGCTCTTCTTTTTTTAATAATTTTTGAAAATAGTCAAAATAGTTTTGAGGATTTTTGGCTACTATTTTAAGACTATTACAAAAACTATCACAAATTGCCCAATTATCTATTTTGAATAAAAACTTTTCAAATTGTTCCCAAAAATAGTTTTCCTCTTCTAAGCCAGCAATAACTAATCCTTCTATCAAAACTTCTTCATAGTAATCATCTTGACAGAAAGGAAAGAAGGAAAAAAGATCCGTTTTACTTATTTGTTTTGCAATTTGACGTAACTTTGGAACTGATATTCCCAAAATTTCATATCGAGTTGTTGTTAATTTTTTTTGAAATTCACGATATTTTGAATCTGCTTGATTTTTTAAACTGTTTTGATATTTTTGATATGAATCTTGACTCCACTTTTCTTTTATTAATTTTTTCATATTTTCAGTATAACAAAATATTTTATGATTTACTATTTAAAAAGATTACGAGCGAATTCCAGTTTTTCTATTTCATATTGTCCTTCTACCGTTAAGGAACCATCTTTGTTTAAAGAATATGGATTTACTAATTGATATCTTATTTCTTTAAATCCTTCACTTTTGTAATATTCATAATCTTCCATATTATCTACTTTTATTTTTTGTCCATTTTTTTCTAAAATAATTGCTGAGATACATCTTAATGTTAATTTTCCATAATAAGGAGATAGTTTTTTTGAAGAATATATATCACTATAAAGGAATGCATCATCACTTATTACAATAACGATATCGCCAATACTAAAAGTTTTTTGATACCTGTTTTCTTCTTCTGAAGAAATATTTAATTGTTTTTGCACTTTTAATAATTCTATAAACATTTTTCTACGATTGTATAAATATATTAGCATTTTATTGTAATTCGTAAATACTTCTTTCTCTGTTAGAAAAAATACTTCGTAATCACGGGGCTGTGGATCTTTACAATACAAAATTAAGTCACTTAAGTCTGCTTGTGGTCCTGGTCCTGAGTCTTCTAAAATAGATAAGTAAGTAACATTGGATAAATCATGGAAAGCAGAAATATCTGAACAGTCAAAACTTTGTAAACTAATCCTTGATGAATCTGGCAAAGAAAAGCTAGTATTTTGAGTTATATTCATATCTGTAAAAATACAATAAAATTCTTCAGTATCAGTATTTATATTAATCGTTCCAAGTTCTCCATTTTTAGAATCCATCCCATATAGTGAAAAATGAATTTCTTGTATTTTTTTATTTAAAAATAATTCTAAATGAACAGGGTTAGTGAAACCATCTCCTTGTATACCAATATATCGGGCATTTAATTGGCTAATTAATGTAAAATCTTCTTGCGTTATTCCTTGATTATTTTCTTTCTTTTCCTCATTTATCGATAACCATTCCAATGAAATATTATTTTCTATTAAACAGTTTAGAAAACGCTTTAATTCTTTTGACTTTTCATTGTTTTCGCTCCAAGTAATTTGCGTTTCACTTATATCTCCATGTAAAAGAAACGGTTCTGCAATTTCAAAAGAAGTATTATAAAATTTTAAAACATTATATTTTTTTGTATAATCGATCCCTTCAAATCTTCCCAAGCAATTTTCAAAACTTATATTTTCTATTGTAAGAAAAGTATTTTCTGGAAAAGTAATCGTCCCATAACAATTTGTTAAGCTTATGCCTTTTATTTGGGAAAAGTCTATTTTAGAAAAATCAAATTGATTGTCCAATTCATTAAAACTGAAACGTGTTATATTTCCTTTTTGAATCAGTAAATTAAAGCATTCATAAAAAAAATCTGTTAATTGAATAGAATTGTTTCCAGATCCAGAAATTAATAATTCATCTGTCATTTCTATATAATAAATTGATAGATTTGTATGAGTAGAAAGAATTTCTGCTGCTTTTTCTATACTCGGTGATTCTATTATCTTTTTTAGCTCAATTTTTAATTCCCATTCTTCATGAATTCTATTTAATTCTTCTATTTCTTCTTTTAGACATTCCGTCTGTATTTTGGTGTTTTCTACTTCCGCTTTATTTTCATTTTTCTTTTGACCTCCTGTTAAAGAAAGTACGAATGCCATTGCTATCGCACTGATTTGATATGTTGTTTTTTTCTTCATCTTCATTTGCTCCTTTTTTCAAAATCTTATTATACACGATTTGAAAGAAAAAAGTTTAATTTTTTAACTAATTAAAGTCATACAAATAATACAGATTACTCCAATAATTAAAGATAATATTTTTTTCCAATTCATTTTATCTGTTTTTTGTATCACTGAAATCATTACGACAAAAAATAATTGTAGTTTCATAATTAATGTAACCAAAATAGGAGCTGATTCAATGTATGCAAATTGATTTAAAATACTAGTAATGGCAAAAATAAAACCAGTTACTATACACATCATATAAAAATTTTTTGAACTTTTTTTCTCCATTTTGGGAATTTCTTTTTTTCGTTTTTGATATAAAACGTAAAAAATAGGAATGGAAACAAAAATGTATATTAAATTAATACCAAACTCATTTGCTCCTTTACTACTTGCAAGTTTTATAAAATAAGGTTCCGAAGCATAAAAAATGGTTGATGTAATTAAAATAAAAATATTTTTCAAATCAATTTTTTTGTTTTTAATTTCAGATTTCATTTTATTGGTTTCATAAGAAAAAAGATAGATGGAGAAAAAAAAGATTAAAAATAAAACGAAAAAAATTAATCTTGGTTTGATATAACCAAGGGCAATATCACAAATTAATATAATAAATAAACTTCCTGAATCAATTAAATTAGCAAGTCCAATGGGCAGAGTTTGAATTGCTTTGGTATAACAAAAATCTCCTCCTACCATAGCAAGAGAATACAAGACAATAACGCAAAAGGATATTAATGTAATTTCAATTCCACCTAAAAGAGTAAAGAAAAAAGTAAAGATTCCTGTAATAAAATTCATCCAAAATAAATATTGATATTCATTGTATGTTAATAATATTTTTTCTTCTAAAGTATCACCAATAGAATGAATTACACTCCATGATAAGGCAGCTTGCTTTCCTTTCATTATTATCACCTATTTTTTATTATATCTTATTTTTTTTCTTTCACAATTATTTTTGACAAATATTGTCAATTGTATTTTATATTGTTTTTGCTATACTTTTTATAGAACATTTGTTCTAGAAAGGGATTTTATTATGGAACAGAAAGAACGTCATATTTTATGTATCGACTTGAAAAGTTTTTTTGCTTCCGCTGAATGTATTGAACGTGGATTAGATCCATTTACTACTCCTTTGGTCGTTGCTAATCCAAAGCAAGGTAATGGAGCTATCACTTTAGCTGTTACTCCTTATTTGAAAGCACAAGGAGTTAAAGGAAGAACCAGACTTTATGAAATCCCAAAGCAAATTCATTATCAAATCGTTAAACCTAGAATGAATTTATATTTAGAAAAAAGTAAGGAAGTAATTAGTATTTATTTGGATTTTGTAGCCAAAGAAGATTTACATGTTTATTCGATTGATGAATGTTTTTTGGATGTGACTTCTTATTTAAGATTTTATCACACTTCTGACGAACAATTAGCAATAAAAATTTTAAAAACAGTAAAGGAAAAAACAGGTCTTACAGCTACATGTGGAATTGGACCTAATCTTTTAATGGCGAAAGTAGCTATGGATCTTGAAGCCAAAAAAAAGAAAAATGGAATTGCCAAATGGACCAGCAAGGATATTCCAACCAAATTATGGCCGATTTCTCCCCTTTCTAAAATGTGGGGAATTGGGTCTAGAATGGAACGAAATTTAAACCAAATGGGAATTTATTCTATTAAAGATTTAGCACATTATAATCCAAATAAAATGAAAGAAAAATATGGAGTGATTGGAGAAGAATTAATCAATCATGCCAATGGTATCGATGAATCGAAGATTCAAGATTTTAAAATTCCTCCAAAAGAGAAATCTTTTTCTCATAGTCAAGTGCTGTTTCAGGATTATCAAGAAGAGAATGGTAAATTAATTTTAAGAGAAATGATTGAGGTAGTTTGTATTCGATTACGAAATAATCACATGGAAGGTAGTGTTATCGGTCTTGGAATCCATTATTCAAAAAGTATTGGTGGTGGATTTTATCATACGATGAAATTAGATAGTCCAACTGATGATGCTGAAATCATTTTTAAAACATGTGAAATTTTATTTTGTAGATATTATGAAGAACTTCCTATTCGAAAAATTACCATCTGTGTTGGAAAATTGTCCAAAAAAATAGGAATACAATTAACGATTTTTGAAAATTTTGAACAAAAGAAAAAAATAGAACAATTTCATAAAACTATGGATGAAGTTACATTCAGATTTGGAAAAAATAGTTTATTAAAAGCATCAAATCTTCTTCCCGATTCTACTGCAATAGAACGTAATAAAAAGATTGGAGGTCATCACGCATGAAAGATCGTGGTATGATAAAATGGATGCCTTTTGATTCGGTATCTTCTAGTAAAAAAATGGTTCAAAGCATTTTACTTGAAAAAAGCAAAATTCAAAAGCCACAATTATCAGAAGAACAATTATTTGAATTGGAAGAAAAAATATGGGAAGGATTTCACAATCAAATTCCTTTACGTATTGTTTATTTTTTTCGAGGAAGATATCAAGTCAAACAAAATATCCTTATTTTAGAAATACAAACCACAAAAAAGTGTATTCGTTTTGAAGATCAAAGTATTTTATATTTTGATCAAATTTTAAAAGTTAGTTTTTAAAAAAGAAAGCTTAAAAACTTTCTTTCTCATTTTCTTTTAATTTTACAAAGCTATTTTTACGATTAATGTAATCTTTTAATAATGCATATAAAATAGAGGAAATCGGAACACTGACTAACATTCCTAATATTCCAAAGCAACTTCCTCCAACGGTAACTGCCATCATAGTCCAAATTGCAGGAAGTCCAACTGAATTTCCAACTACTTTTGGATAAATTAAATTTCCTTCTATTTGTTGTAAGAATAAGAAAAAGATAATAAACCAAAAAGCACTTGAAAAGCTTGTCACACTGATTAATAAGGCTCCTATCACCATGGCAATAAAGGCACCAAAAATGGGAATTAATGCAGTAATTGAAACCAATACAGAAATAGATAAAGCATATGGAAAATGTAATAAAATCATTCCAATGAAAAACATTCCACCTAAAATACAAGCTTCTAAACATTGACCACTAATAAATTTACTAAATGTTTTATTGGCAAGTTCGGTAACTTTAAAAAATCGTTTTACATATTTTTCTTTTATAAATGCTTTTAATACCGTTCGAAATTGAATGGCTAATTTTTCCTTTTCTGCTAAAACGTAAAATGCAAATATAATAGCAATAATTAAATTCGCTACTCCAGAAATGACAGAAAATACAAAATTAACAGACGTTGTTAGTAAACCGCTCCCAATATTTTTTAAAAATCCTTCTAATTGAATTTTTAGCCCTTCAGGATTTAAATCTATTTTATCGGTCCATTCTTTTATTTTGGGATAATCTTGTGATAAATTTTCAATTTGTTTTTCTGTTTCTGTAATAACTGTTGGCAATTGATTAGCAAACGAAGTAACAGTTTTTCCAAGGTCTGGTATAATTAAAGCTACCACAAAAATAAAGATTAATAATACTGTTACAACAGATATACTTAAAGAAATTCCTCTCTTTAAAGAATGATTTAGCACTTTTCCTTTTTTCTTTTTATCTAATCTTTTTTCAATCATATTCATTGGCACATTTAAAATAAAGGCAATAATAAGCCCTAATAAAAAGGGAGAAAAAATGGATAAGATTTGTTTTAGTATTTGTAATACTATAGAAAAATGACTTAATACAATATATAAAACAATTCCAAAGGCAACAAGTATCATCCCATTTTTTAATTCTTGATCAATTTTATTTTTCATAAATTTTTTCCTTCTTTTCTGGTTTGTTATTATATCATGTTTTAAAAGAAAAACAAAATGAACTATGATTTAGATTCATTTTGTTTTTTATAATCAAAATAAACTTTTATCAAATCGGGATCATTTTGATTTTTTGGTAATTTATTAATATCAAAAAATTTCATTTCTTTGGATTCTAAATCCCATTTTAGTTCCCCACTATATTTTGTAACGAGATATAAAATGGTGTTATTAATCACAACATCACCATTTGGATAAACATTTTTTCTAGATAAACCAGAAACTACTTTCAATAATTTTAAATCTTCTTCTTTTACTTCTAAATTTGTTTCTTCTTTAATTTCTCTTATGATAGTATCTTCAAAACGTTCTCCTAATTCTTGACAACCTCCTGGCAGTCCCCATTGATCTCGATCCATTCTACTCTGTAACAAAATTTCGCCATTTTCATTTTCAATGATCGCAGCCGCTCCATCCTGCAGCAAAACAAAGCGATGCTTTATTTTTTCAGGCATACATAATCTAGTAAAAACAGGATAACCAATTTGTTTACTTAATTCAATAATTTGACTTATATCCATTTTTTCTATTTTTTCAATTAATTCTTCATGTGAAATATTTTTACTCATCCTATCACCCTAATAAATTTTAACAAAAAAAGATTTCTTTGTAAAAGTCTTTATACTATAATGGGTTTAGGTGACGATATATGAAAAATTCAAAAAAATTACTTTACTATTTTACAATTTTTATTTTTCTTCTTTTCTTTTTCTGTGGAACTTTCGAAAATGGAATTTTGTTCACTATTCTTTCCTTTTTCTTCATCTATTTTTTTGTTAATCATGTTTCCATCAAAAAGTTTTCCATTTTTTTAATTAGCTTTTGTCTAATCACAAAAATTGCTGTTGTATTTCTTTTAAAAACGCCTCTTACTGGTGACTTTGTTTTGATGTATGATACAGCAAAACACATTGTAACAGAAGGAGTCTTTACTTTAAAACATTCTTATTTTAATTGTTGGGGTTATCAACTCTTTCATGTTTTTTATGAAGCAATCATACTTTCTATCGTGGATAGTATATCTTTTTTAAAAATTTTAAATTGTATTTATTCTACTGTTTCAACTATTTTAATTTATATGATTGTCAAAAAATTAACCAATGAGAAAACAGCTCGAATTTCTTCTTTACTTTATGCTATTAGTTTTTATCCTCTTTATTTAAATACGATTTTAGGAAATCAACAATTAGGTTTGATGATTGCTTATATTGGAATCTATCTTTTTCTTTATCATAAACCTAGTCTTCTATTAATGGCATTAGTCGGAATTTTATTTGGAATCAGTCACCTAGAGCGTAATGAAGGCATGATTTATCTTCTTACGGCACTTATTTATTTATTTTTTCAATCGAATCATTTCCATGATTTTTTAAAAAAAGGATTGGTGATCGCTTTTTGTTTCTTTTTTATCACTCAAGGTTCATCTTTTCTTGTAAAATCACTACATATCAATGAAATTGGATTTGGAAACGCTAATCCAGAATGGAAATTTCTTTTAGGATTTAATTTTAATACTAATGGAAAATATGATATTAATGATGAAGTTTACCTCGGAAATTTAGAAGAAGAAAAAAAAGAAATTATAAACAGAGTTACTAATTTTAAAGAAATTCCTGGTTTATTTTATAACAAAATTCGTATTCAATTTTTATACGAAGATTTTGGAGCCTCTTTTGATGAAATAAATTTTAATACATCAACGAGTCAATTTAAAAATACAATTTTTAATTATACGAAAGTTATAAATTTTACTATTATTTTGTTAGCTTTATTTGGAATTTTTAAAAAGCAAAACAGAAAAAAAGAAACTTTCTTTTTTATTACAAATTTAATATTATTCTTTTTGGCATATCTATTCATTGAAATTTGTGCACGTTACTATTACTATCCACAATTAACGATTATCATTTTAGCAAGCCTTGGCTTAGAAAGAATTGAAATACTTTTCAAAAAATTAAAAACTATTTTTCCTATTAATTCATAAATAAACATAAATTGACTATTGGACATACAAAAAGAGATGTATTTGATCTCGTTCAATTAAGTATTTCTCATCAAAGAGCTAGATAATATACCTATTCAATAATGAGTAGGTTTTTTTTGATAATCTTTTTGAAAATTGTTTCCAATAAGACTAAAATAATTATCAGAGCAACTTAACTCATCATGAAGTTGATAGATATATATTGCAAACGTTACTGATAAATGCTAGAGCTACAAAAAAGCAAGTTACATGTTGTATTAGAAGGTACAGTTGAAACTGTAAAAAAATATTATATATATATTTATCAAAATAAAATGGTTAATGAGATTAACAATATTTTTAATACAAATAGTTTTGATTGATTGAAACAAGAAAAAAACTCATACGAATATGAGTTTAAATGTTAAATTGGTGGAGAATAAGGGATTCGAACCCTTGACCCCCACGGTGCAAACGTGGTGCTCTAGCCAGCTGAGCTAATTCCCCAAAAGAACAAGATTATAATAACATATCTTGATTCATTTCGTCAATCGTTTTCTAAAAAAAACGATTTTGTAAAGAAAGCATTATTTATTTTCGACTGTTATAAGTCCTTTTTCAACTTCTTCTAATGCTTTTCCTAATGGCTTTTTGTTTACATAATCCTTTTCATTCATTTGATAATGATTATTTTCTAGCATCTGTTTTGCTCTTCTACTTGCAATATGTACTAGCATGTATTTGGAGTCAACAATGTTTAGAAGTTTATCAATTGACGGATATAACATGTTCTCACATCCTTTACATTAATATCATACTAAACAATGCGTAAATCATACAACATTTATACCATTTTTAGACAATCAATTGACAATTGTCGTAAAGCATTCAAAATTTCAACCATTGCCCAAGTATCTTGCCGACAATAAATTTTTAAAGCTTCTTGTTTTAATCTTAATTCCTCTTTGCTCATTTTATTATAATTTGCATATTCTATAATTGCTTCTGTACCATTTTTTATTTCCAAATTTTCATAAGAAAGATTAGAAAAAATCGGTAAAGTTTTCTTTATTGAATAAGATCCACTTAAATTTTTATGATAATAGTTAACTGTTTTCATGTCTTTTTTAAAACCTAAAGATTCGTATAATTTTTGATTGTTATTAATAATCCATAGTAAATCAAAACCTCTATCATATAACTTCATTAACGCTTTTTTATATTTTGGAAAACAGTTTGCTAATTCTTTTATTCTTCCTTTTTCAAAAGCAACATTTTGTGCAAATAAAGTTCCTTTATTAACATCAATATGGTAAAGCAAGGTTTTAATTAATTCTTCTCTTTCATCTTCCATCGTTTTTGCTAAAAAAATAATATTATCTTTTTTAAAATCACAAATTCCTGGCTCTTTTTCAATATGTAGACTAAATTCAAATGGAGACTGCGTAAAAGGACTTTCTCCTTGAAATCTAGGTACAGGACATGGAAATGTTTCAAAATCTAAATGATATATTGGATATTCTAATGTTTTGATTCCTTGATAAATTTTTTCTTTATTTATATAAACTTCATTATTTTTATAGCAACTTCTCTGAATTTTATGATTTTCATTTTGAATCCATGCTTCTGGAATGTCTAATAAATCTTTATATCCTTCATTAATTAATTGTAATCCTTTATGATAATGTCCGCATTCATCTTTAAAACCTTTTCCATTATAAAGATAAGTTAAAGATGAATTTTTTGGTGGAATTGTACTCCCACAAATGGAACGAAAATATTTACATTCGGTTTGTTTTTTCATTCCACAATGACTTCCAAGTGGACAACTTGATGCATTGCTATTTTTTAAATTTTCATATATTTGATCTGCATCTTTTTGAATTTGTGTTTGCATTTCTTTCGTGATTTCATCCAGATCCAAAAATACAATTAAATAATTTCCATTGGCATCCTGTTGATAAATCGGCTCTTTTTGATCATAAGTTCCATCAAAGACATATTCGTGATTTAATACTGCTAAAAAATAATGAACGTTATTTAATTTTGCTTCATTTTTAGAAGATTTGTATTCACCTTCAATGATAAATCTTTGTACAGCTAAATCATAAATGTAAGAACCTATTTTATATCGATCAAAAAGTTTTTCTCGTTGTAATTCATAAACACTTCTTGGCATTTCACTTTCCAATGGATAGTTTTTTATTTCACCTTTTAACTTATAAATACAATTTTCTTTTTTAAAAATAGAATATTTATCGCTTTTTGGAAATCCACCTTTTAATTCCAAATATTTTTTACTTGTTGTTGCTTTCACTTCTATTATATTTATTTGTTCTTCACATTCATTATATATGTCTACATAACATAAAAATTTTAACCCACGAAACGAAAAATCAAAACTTTCTTGATTTTTCGTTTCTTCTGCATAAATGGTTTTTCCTGGAAATATTTTTTGAACTTGTTTTCCTGCTTCTTCTTCTACTTTTTTATAATAGTCCATCATCGCTTCTAGTTGTTTATTTTTCACATCAATTTTATTGATGTATGTACCAGTTTCTTCATCTACTTCATACATGGATGCTAATAATTCTTCCATTGCAAAAATAGATTCTTTTTCTCGATATTCTTCCAAAGTTACATCAGCATCTAATTTTTCTTTTTTTATATTTTCTAAAGCAACAAATCTAGGACATCTTGAATATTCTATAAAATCTGTTTTGGTAATTGCCATTAATCAACAATCTCTGCATGAAAGTTATCATTATTTTCATCATATACAATTTTTACTTTCATAACATTGTATTCTTCTTTTTCAAATAAGAAACCAGCAGAAGCTACTTCTTTGGCATAAATATATGTATCTTCTTCTTTTGCAAATTCTTCTTTTTTACTTTTTGCATAAGAGATTGTTGCTTGTTCTACTAAATGATGATTTCTTTGTTCCATTTCTTCTGTATTATTAATTTCTTCAAAAGCAAAACTAATTCGAATCATTGCAATTAATGCAATTAATCCTACTACTCCTATGACAATTAATAATTCTGTTATAGTATAACCATTTTTCTTTTTCATGATCCTCACCTGTAATAAATCAAGTATACCATAAAATAAGAAAACTTTGTACTATAATAATTGGAATTTATTTCATTTTAGGTTGGGTTCCAATAATACTTTTAAATTCATCTTTTGAAATTTCCTTACCATTGATATATCCAAATGATAATTCAATTTTTTCATGATTACCAAATATCGAACAATTGGAATTCAATAAATTTTGACAAGCTATTTTTTGTTCTTCAGTTAGTTCTTTTGTTATTGGTAAGAAAAAAATACCATATCCTTCTGCATTTGTATGTTCTTGATAAACTTGTTTTAAATCTTTAGGACGGATTCCATTATAAACAACACAAGAAAAAGGTTCTGTGGTTAAAATTTGTATGGCTTCCGTTGATTGATAAAATATATATTTTGTTTCTAAAAATTGATAAATATAATTACTGCAAACATCAGAATGATCACTTTGATCTGATATGAAAATGCAATTTCCATCTGGAGTGATAATATAACCTGCTGATAAAACCGAAAGATAATCAGCTATTGTACAACCTTCCATCCAAAATGTTTTGTTTGATATCGTTTTCAATTCGATCTGTTCCATTTTTTTTCTCCTTATTTTTATTTTTTGACATGCTACATTCGACTTGGAATTTCAATTGCTAAAATTTGTAGTAATGTTTGATTTATTTCAAAAACTAGTTTGGTGAGAGCTATCCACGTATTTTGAAGATCTTCATCTGTTTCTGTTAAAATACGATTTTCTGAATAAAAGTTATTGTAAGTATTATTTAAATGATATAAATAGTCTGTGATCTCATGTAATGATTTTGATAAAAATGAATTTTCTAAAACTTTTTGAAAATTCAATACTTGTAATAGTACTTTTTTGTCACTTGTTCCTTTTATTTTTTTAAAATGAACTTCTCGCTTTCCAGCCTTTTCTAATAAAGATCGCATCCGAATAGTACTATATAAAATAAAAGGTCCTGTTTTTCCATTGGCATCACAAAATTTTTCGGGATCAAAGATATAATCTGTGGAACGATGTGATAAAAAATCGGCGAATTTAATTGTACCAATTGCAATTACTTCTGAAATTTTTTCTCTTTCTTCTCCTTCGATTGTATCAATCATATTTTTTTTCGTTTCTTCTTTTACTAATTCCAATAAACTTCTAAGGGTCATGACGCCTCCATCTCGAGTTTTAAATGGTTTGCCATCACTACCATTCATCGTTCCAAAACCAATAAATTCTAGCTTTGTAGATTCATCTAAAATATTAGCTTTTTTGGAAGCACGAAATACTTGTGTAAAATGAAGTTCTTGTCTTTTATCTGCTACATACCATATTTCATCTGGATTATAAATTTTTTTTCTTTCCCAAATAGTGGCTAAATCAGTTGTTTCATATGAAACTGTTTCATTTGACTTAATTAGTAATAAGGGCGGAACCATAAGCTTATCTGTTTCTTCTGCAATTTCAATTATTTTGGCTCCTTCACTTTCCTTAATAATATTTAACGGATTTAAATATTCCATCATCTCAGGAATGACTTTTTCTGCATCACTTTCCCCTTTCCAAAGATCAAATTGAACGGATAATTTTTCATAAATTTGTTTTATATCATGGATTGAAAGATCTAAAATAGAACGCCAAAGAGCTTTGTATCCAGAATGGTTTTGTTGAAGCAAATATGTGATATTTCTTGCTTGTTCCATGATTTTTTCATCTTCTTTGGCTTTTTTACTAGCAATTGGATAAAGTTCGATTAAATCATCATTTGAAATGGGTAAGTCATCTACTCTTTCTGATTTAAAGTCATCTTGAAAACAAGAAAGATTAGGATATCTTGTTTTGATTTCTAGCATGACCATTCCCATTTGAAGACCATAATCACCTAAGTGAACATCTCCTATTACATTATAGCCTAAATATTTTGCTAATCTTTTTAATGCTTCCCCAATATTTGCGCTTCTTAAGTGTCCCACATGTAATACTTTAGCAACATTTGGTCCTCCGTAATCAATTATAATTTTCTTGGGTTCTTTTGCTTCTATCCATTTTTTTTCTTTTAATAATTCTTCTCCATAATTTAATAAAGCTGCATTGGAAAATGTGATATTAATAAACCCAGGTCCTGCAACTGTTACGTTTTCAAAATCTTCATATTGTTGTAATTGTGCCGCTATTTTTTTAGCTAATTCTTGAGGATTTTCTTGATGTTTCTTTGCAAGAGCCATTATTCCGTTGTATTGAAATTCTCCTAGTTCTGGTTTATTTGAGGGAATTAAAGTTACATTTTCTATGTTATATCCATTTTGCTGAAGAGTTAATTCAATTCTTTTTTCTTGTTTTTTTAAAAAGTTCATTTTATCACCAATTTTATTTTATCATGATTTTCTCTTCTTCTCAAATTCCACTTTCTTTTTTGAATTTTTTATCTTCTTCCTTTAGTTAGTAAACAATTTAAAAGAATCCAATTTGGATTCTTAGCAACAACGATTTTGATATACGTTTGAATATTCATCTTCTTCTGAATAAGAGAAGCAAGGTGTATAACTATGATGATATACGTGATGATTAATCATTCTTGTATGACATGGTATCATATGAGGAACTTCATAGTTGATGGTGCGATGGCATACTCTTTCTTGTGGACATTCATAAATTGGAGGGCACATTGTTGGCATACAAGGATCCATTGGACAACTTGGGCAACAATTTGGCATTTGCATCATAGAAGCATCCATATTCATATTCATTTCCATACCTTCAAAGTTTGCAGTTGCGTTCATCTTGTTTTCTGAACAGCAGCGTTCTTTATTAAACATAATATACATTCCTTTCTATTGTATCTTATGTAAAAAAAATAACCGTGGTTAGGTTATTTTCCTATTTTATAAACGATGAATTTTATTTCCTTTTTTATAAATGATATAACATACTACTCCGATAATACTTCCAATGATTAAAAGAAATACATTAATAGAAGACCCAGTTTGAGGATTATTTATATTTTCATTAGATATTTCTTTCGTCACACATTCTTTATTATACACAAAATCATTTACGATATTTCCATTCATTCCATATTTTGTTCCATCATTTAATATTTCACAATAATGCTTTTGACATTCTTTTTGATAGGTAATATCGTCTACTATTTCACCATTTTTTCCATACTTTATATTATCTACAATAATACAAACTTTTTTGATACATTCTTGCTCATAAATTATTTGATCTACAATATTTCCTTTGGTATCAGAATAGGTTCCGTCTGGATATATTTTACATACAGGTTTTTCACATTCTTTTTCATAAGTTAAATCATTTACAATCGTTCCATTCATACCGTACTTCGTTCCATCTTCTAAGATTTTACAGATATGTTTTTGACAATCTTTTTCATATTCTAATTTACTTACTATATTTCCTTTGGTATCAGAATAGGTTCCATCTGGATATATTTTACATACAGGTTTTTCACATTCTTTTTGATAGTTAATTGCGTTTGTAATATTTCCTTTGCTATCGTAATAATTTCCATCAAAAATGGTACATGATCGATCTATTTTTCCAAAATCAAAACTTGCTTTTACATGACAGTCTTCCGCCCATTTTATTTTTTTGAAAGTAGCAATTCCAACGCTAAAGTTCGTTGATAACATATCTTTTGAGGTTTCCATAGAAATAAAATTATTACTATTTTCTCGAATATGCCATCCTGAATTTAATTTGATTTTTTCTAATACCATATTTTCTAAAGTTAAATGAATTCCAATTGTGTTATAATTTTTAGTATTCTCTGTACTTTTAAATTTAAATTGACATTCTAATGTTTCGCTATCTATTTGTTTGCAACTGGTATCATCCGCAATTTTTGCCTGAACAAAGATAGGAAATAGAAAAACGAATACCAAAATTAATACAATATTTTTTCTTTGTTTCATAGAAAAAAGCCTCCTTAAGGGCTTTATTATACAGTTTTTTTTAAAATTAGCAAGAATTTTTAAAAAGGCATTTTAAAATTTCCATTATTTATCATTTTCATCATTTTTTTCATTTCTTCAAATTGTTTTAACAAACGATTGATTTCTTCTACTGGTCTTCCAGAACCTTTGCTAATTCGTGTTTTTCTACTTGCTTTTAAAAGTTCTGGATGCTTTCTTTCTTGTGGTGTCATAGATAATATGATGGCTTCAATATGAGCCATTTGTTTTGGATCAACATTGATATTATTAAGTCCCATTTTTCTTGCTCCAGGAAGCATTTTTAAAATATTTTCTAAAGGTCCTAGTTTTTTGATTTGTTTTAAGTTGGTCAGAAAATCATCCAAATTATAATTTCCTTTTTTCATTTTTGCTACTTGTTTGGTAGCATCTTCTTCACTCATTATGTTTTCTACTTTTTCTGCAATGGACATGATATCTCCCATATCCAATATTCGTTCAGCCATTCGCTCTGGATAAAATTCACTTAGTCCATCTAGTTTTTCACTATCTCCTACAAATTTAATTGGAACATTGGTTAAGTGTCTTACAGATAATGCTACTCCTCCTTTGGTGTTTCCATCTAATTTTGTTAAAATAGTTCCAGTTAGACCTAAGTTTTCATTAAATCCTTGAATCACATTTATAGCATCTTGTCCCATCATAGCATCAATGATTAAAAGTGTTTCATCGGGATGTGCCAATTGAATGATATCTTTTAATTCTTGCATTAATGGTTCATCAATATGCAGTCTTCCTGCTGTATCAATAATAATATAGTCATGGTGATTTTCTTTGGCATAAGTTAGAGCATGATTAACGATCTCAGTCGGACTTATTTTTCCTTCTGTAAAAACAGGAATACTTAAAGAGGAACCTAATTCTTTTAACTGTTCAATGGCAGCTGGACGATATATATCACAAGCGACTAGAAGAGGATTTTTTTTATGTTTTTTCCTTACAAAGTTTGCTAATTTTCCAGAAGTAGTTGTTTTTCCACTTCCTTGCAATCCAACTAATAAAACGATAGTTGGATTTTTTTCCATTATAAGTGGAGTGGCACTCTTTCCTAGTAATTCTACTAATTCGTCTTTTACAACTTTAATAAATAATTCATCTGGTTTTAAACTTTTACTAACATCCAGTCCCAAAGCTTTTTCTTTTACATTTGCAACAAATTCTTTGACGACTTGATAATTAACATCTGCTTCTAATAAAGCCATTCTAATTTCGCGCATGGCTTCACTAATGTTTTCTTCGGTAATTTTTCCCATTCCACGTATATTTTTTATTGCATTGGATAATCGATCTCCCATATATTCAAACATATTTATCACTCTTTCAATATTTTTTCTAATTCTGCTTTTATTTTTTCGTCTTCCATTTGATTCATTAAATTTAAGATCTTTTCATTTTTCGATTCTAAATGTAATATGCGTTCATAAGTAGTTAATTTCATTTCTACGTTTTTAATGGTTGCACCAATTGCACTTTTGCTGACTCCACGATTGTTGGCTATTTCTTGCATTGATAAATTTTCTTCATAATAAGAAGAAAATGTTTTCTTTTCGTGTTCATTTAATAACCCTTCATAGCAATCAAATAATTTTGTATAGTAAACAAATTTTTCCATTACTTCATCATATCCTTAAATAATCCATAGATATAACTTTCAATATCAAAAGTCTCTAAATCAGTCATTGCTTCTCCAAGGCCTACGTATTTTACAGGAATGTTTACTTCTTCTTTGATCGCTAACACGATTCCTCCTTTTGCTGTTCCATCTAATTTTGTTAATACTATTCCTGTAATATTTGTAATTTCTTGAAATGAAGTAGCTTGCATAATTCCATTTTGTCCAGTTGTTGCATCAATTACCAATAATGTTTCATGGGGTGCTCCAGGTATAATAGTTCCAATTACTTTATTCATTTTTTCTAATTCTTTCATCAGATTTACTTTATTTTGTAATCTTCCAGCTGTATCAATGAAAACAACATCTACTTTTTCTTGAATGGCATTTTGAAGTCCATCATAAATAACACTAGATGGATCTGTATTTTCTTTTCCATAAAATAAACTATTTGTTTTATTTGCCCATTCTTCTAATTGTGGCACAGCTCCTGCTCGAAAGGTATCTGCGGCAATCATCATAGTACTTTTTCCTTGTTCTTGAAATTTATGGGCTAACTTAGCAATGGTCGTTGTTTTTCCAACTCCATTTACTCCAATCATTAAAAGAACTGTAGGACCATTTTCTGAAAATTTAATTTTATCAGATAAAGATTCTCCATCTACATAAATTATAAATAATTCATCAATAATAACTTCTTGTAAATAATTAAAGTCGGAGATATTTTCATCTTTTACTCGTTTTCGTAATTTTTCTAAAAATTTCATTACAGTATTGACACCAATATCAGCCATGATTAATAGGTTTTCTAATTCTTCAAAGTAAGAATCATTTACTTTAGTATATTTATGTCCTAATAAACTCAATTTGGATACAAATTCTTCTCTTGTTTTCGTAAGCCCTTTTTCATATATTTTAAAACTTTCTTTTTTTCTTTGTTCTTCTTGATATAATTCTGAAGTTTCTAATTCTTCTATTGATTCTTTTTTGGCAACAATATTTTTTAATTTATCAAATAATCCCATTAGTTACATGTCCCTTCTTTTAAATATGCTCTTAACTCAGAGTATTCGCTTTCACTTGCACGATAGATTAATATTTTTTCTTCTTTGTTACAATGTGCCGCATCATCAGTGAATAATCCACTTTTTATTAATTCTTCTACAGTAATTGTTTGATAACAATTGGTTTCCGAATTTGGATTAGCTGGATCAAAATCCATACTACATTTTCTTAAACTTATTTTTTTTTCTTCTACATATGCAATGGCAGCATCTTTTATGTTTTTTTCCATTTCACTTTTTATTTTTTCATTATTCCTTTTCATAATACTAATGACTGAAGTTGCTGATAAGGTCATTAAAATTGCTAAAACACCAAGTACTACTAACACTTCCACTAAGGTAAAACCTTTTTTTTGTTTCATATTAGTCACCTCTTCATTTTTTAAGTATAGCATAATCTATTTACAAAACAAAGTTTTTGCGATATAATTTTTATACAAATGAACTTTAATTTTTTTATTTTGAAAGGAAGAATTTTATGAAAAATAAAGGATGCACTACGTCCGTTATTACTTTAGGTGGGCTTGGTGAAGTTGGAAAAAATATGTATGTCATTTCTCACGATGATGAGCTAATCATTATTGATGCAGGAGTAATGTTTCCAGAAAGTGATTTAATGGGTGTTGATTATGTAATTCAAGATGTAACCTATTTAAAACAAAATCAATCACGTATTAAAGCTTTAATTATTACTCATGGTCATGAAGATCATATTGGTGGTATTCCTTTTTTACTTCAAAATGTAACAATTCCAATTATTTATTCTCCAAGAATTGCTGCCGATTTAATTAATAATAAATTAGCAGATAATAATATTAAATTTGCCAATGTTGAAATTTATGATAAAGATAGCATTTTAAAATTTAAGCATTTTGAAATTGAATTTGTCAATACTACTCATTCCATTCCAGATAGCTTTGCTATGGCAATTCATACTCCAAATGGAATTATTTTTGAAACAGGAGATTTTAAATTTGATTTAACGCCAATTGGACCAATTGCTGATTTTCATAAAATGGCAAGAATCGGTGAAAAAGGTGTAAAACTTTTATTAAGCGAAAGTACTAATGCTTTAACGGAAGGATTTTCTAAAAGTGAAAGTTGTGTCGATGAAGCTTTAAATGATATTATTAGCAGACATCATGGAAGAATTATTATTGCTACATTTGCTTCCAATACTTATCGTGTTAAACATATTGTTGAAACTTGTAAAAAGAATAATCGACAAATAATGGTTTTTGGACGCAGTATGAAAACAAGTATTGAACTTGCTTTAAATAATGGTTTATTAACTGATCGAAGCATGTTTATAGATCCTTCTAAAGCAAAAAATTTAAAGCGAAATGAAATATGTATTTTGTGTACAGGAAGTCAAGGAGAACCTCTAGCAGCTTTATCAAGAATTGCCAATGGAACGGATAAGCAGATTAGTCTTTTAAATGATGATTTGGTCATTTTCTCATCGAATCCAATACCTGGTAATGCTGCTAGTGTAAATCGAGTAATTAATAAACTTTATTTAAAAGGTGTGAAAGTATTTACAAATCATGAATTTAGCGATGTCCATACTTCTGGTCATGCAAAAGAAGATGAATTAAAATTAATGCTTCGTTTGATCAAACCAGAATATGTGATGCCCATTCATGGAGAATATCGAATGTTAATGGCTCACAAAAAAATTGCAGAAGATTGTGGTGTCAATCCAGAAAATATTTTTATTTGTGGAAATGGTGATGTATTAAATTTAACAAGTGAAGGAATTACAAAAGGAGAAGCTGTTACTGCTGGTGATGTTTATGTCGATGGTTCTCGAATTGGAAATATTGGTTCTGTTGTTTTAAAAGATAGAAAATTAATGAGTAAAGATGGAATTTTACTGACTATTTTAAATATTAATCCTTTAACTAGAAAACTTTTAATCAAACCAAATGTGACAACACGAGGTTTTATTATGGTAAATGAAAATGGTGAATTAATTAATCAAATTGAACGAAGAGTTAGTGAGATTGTTAATAAATCATTGCAAAGTGGTTCTTACAATTATACCGATTTAAAAAATCAAATTATTTTAGAATTGCACCCTTTTATTAGTGATTTGACAGGTAGACATCCCATTATCTTGCCAGTCATTATGGAAGTTCGTGAAAGTAGTGACTAAAAAAAGAAAAGTATTCGGCTTTTCTTTTTTTTTAATTGAAATCTCAACCGCACCATTTAATATAAGTTTAACAAATAT
>CAOJNP010000015.1 GCA_948439995.1 uncultured Erysipelotrichaceae bacterium
TCCTTACCTCTAATATGTCCATCAAAAAAGAAAATATGAACATAGTATCTTACAAAACTAATTTTATCATATTTTCTTATTTAGCTTAACATTTTATCACTATTTTTGACATCTATGGACATGAAGTTTTGATGAGTAAACAAAAAAAAGAATATTTCCATGTATTTCTTCGAAAATGAAAAAGATTTATTTTACTTTTTTATATTTACAATCTTCTCTTAGGGAACAATCCATACAATTTGGATGAATACTTTTACAGTGATATCTTCCAAATAGAACCATTTGATGGTGCATTTTGCTCCATTTTTCTATAGGAAATTGTTTCATTAATTTTTTTTCAATTTTAGCTACGTCATCATTTTCTTTTGCAAGACCCAGTCTTTTTGATACTCTTGAAACATGAGTGTCTACTGCAAAAGCTGGAACGTTAAAAAGATTTGACAATACAACATTGCATGTTTTATGTCCTACACCAGGTAAACTTTCTAAATATTCACGATTATTTGGTACTTTTCCATCATAATTCATTAACAAGGACTTGGCAATTTCTTTTATATACATTGCTTTTCTAGTATAAGTTCCGACAGGTCTTATTATATTCTCTAATATTTTAATATCCAACTCACTAATTTCTTTTAAAGTATATTTAGAAAATAATTCTTTGGTAACCATGTTCACTCGTTTGTCAGTACATTGGGCACTTAATACTACTGCAATTAATAATTCATAATCCAAGTGATATTGCAATTCACAAATGGCATCAGGAAATAACTCATCTAAGTAGTTTATAAACTTTTCTTTATTCTTCATTGTCATCCAACCAATTATAGTCAAATAAAGGACTATCTTTTATCTCTTCTCTTTTCATTAATCCTGATTTCACTTCTTTCATCGTTTTATAACCTTTTTTTTGCCATTCATATAAAATTTTATCAATATATCTTAAATTAGTCACTCCATTATAAACTGCTTCTTTTAATGCACCTAAAATTAATTCTTCACTAAAGCCTTTTTCAATCCATGCTCCAATAATTTCATATTCCATCGATGAAATGGGACGACCAAATTCAGTTTCAAAGGATACATAAATATCTATTTTAGTCTTTTCTTCTTCTATTTGTTTCGTTTCTTCTATTAAATCATCATACAAAGGATTTAAACTTATCACTTCCATTAATTTTCCATTTATATCTTTTTCCGTTTTCATTTCAATTAATTTTTGTTTCATTAATGTATTAAATGCAATTAAAATTTGTTCATCTGTTAAACTGGTTGCATTTTTAATACGTTCTACTTGAAATGTTTTATCCAAAGCATCTTCAAAATAAATTAGCAAAATAAATTCTTCTAATGATAATTTTTTTTGAATGGCTTTTTTCATTAAATGTGTTGCTACTACAAAATGCTTTTCAATTAAAAATTGATTTTTCATTTTTCCACTTCCTTTAAATATTTTATCATATCTTTTTTCTTATTTTTTAATTTTTCTTCTAAGATCAAATTCATCATTTTTTCTTCTACTAATCTGGTTTCTTTTGCATTTCTTTTTAAGATATTTTTTATTTCTTCAAATGAAATATTTAACTCACTTCGATCATGAACTTTCATTTTATGATGCATTTTTAAAACCATATTTTCTGAATAGCCTTTTATTTTCGAAACAATTAAAATTATTTCTAAACCATGCTTTAATATCATTTGTTTGTTCAAGGAAAAATCTTTTAATAAGTCTTTTATTTCTTTGATTCGTTTTTTTTCATTTTTTTGAAATGGAAAATCGTCTGTGCATTCTAATTGAGCCCACATTCCACATAAATCGTTTACATAAAAGATTTTTTTTCTTTTTATTTTTAAAAGCGATAAGATTCCTAATTCTTCTAACATATCTAGTCCTTTTTGAAAGTTAATAGACAGTAAAATTGCATCAAGTTCTTTTTTTATTCGATTTTTTGATAATGTTAAAATTAGCTTTCTTTGTTCATTTATTGTTTTCCATAAATTCTCTTCTATTTCTAAATTTAAAGTACTAGAAAAACGAATCGCTCTTAATATTCTTAGAGGATCTTCTGTAATTTTTATTTTGGGATTTCCTATTGTTCTTATTATTTTGTGATCTAAGTCTTTTCTTCCATCTAGAAAATCAAGAATTTTTCCTTCTTTATTCATACAAAGGGAATTTATTGTAAAATCTCGTCTTTTTAAATCTAATAATAAATTATCAGTATATTCAATTTTACTTGGCTTTCTACCTTGATAATCCATTTCTTCTCGATAAGTAGTGATATCATAATTATATTGCTTTGTTTTTAAAGTATAAGTTCCATAAATGCCATTTGCTTTTAATGATTTAAAAATTTTGTTGATTTCTTTTGGTTTTGCATTGGTACAAATATCAATATCATTCGATTTTCTCCCTAATAAATAATCTCTTACATATCCACCTACAATATAAGCTTCAAACCCATTTTGCTCTATCATATTTAATACTTTTTTTAGTTCTCGATTCATAATCTTATTATATAATAAAAAAAAGAGAGTGGCAAATCACTATCCAACTTTTCTTTGTGATTCTGCTTTCTCTTCTTCTTCTTTTGTTTTTATATTGCTTAAATTGTTAAACACTGTTACACAATCTAATTTTATAAAATGTTTTACTGTAAGATCTTGATAATTAAAAAATTCTAAAAGATTTGAATCCATTTGATTCATATTTTTGATATTTTCTTCATCTAGAAACACTTGATAATTCATTTCATTCATTTCTTTAAGCTCTTCTTCTGTGGCATTTTTCTTTTTTCTTAAAGAATGCAATATGATACGTAAAATATTTTGATGAAGACTTACTAATTTAATAGTAGAATTCTTGATTACTTCTATAAAATCACTATACATTTTAGATTTTTCAAATGTTTGCTCTTTTCCATTTCGTCCAGTGAATGTATGAGAATCTACTCCTCGTGGCATATTGATAAGCCACCCTAAACAATTGATGCGCCCGTTAAAATCATCACAATAATTTTTTTCTGCTTCTAATAATTTTTCTTCTAATTGTTTTAAGGTTAACGTATCTAATTTATCTCCATACTTTTCTATATTCTGGACTATTATTCTTCGCAAATACTCAATCGAAGGATTTGGATTTTTTTGATATAAATATGGGGTTAATATGTTTTCACTGCTTTTAATATATTTTTCTAGTTTTTCTAGTTGTTCTTTTTTTTCAGCAATTTGTTTTAATTTTTGCTGACTTAATGCAATGATTGCACTATAATAAGGACTAATTTTGATTTCTTCTATTAATGTTTCATTTAAAATATCTACTTTATTCGCCATTTTATCACAACCTTATTATTAATATATCTAATTTTAATTTATTATAACATTTTTTGTTATGAAAAAAAAAAAAATAGCTTTTAGTATACAGCTATTTGTCTTATTTTGTTCTTTGTCTTATATATTTTTTGGTTTCAAATAAGTGATCTTTTAATTCTTCCATTAATTGTTGATATATCAATTTCATTATAAGATGATCTTTTTCACTAATTGGTTCTGGATATGGTTTTGGTGTCCAATAGTTAGGATCTTCCTCTGAAAATTTAAATTTTTTTGGCTCTGCATTTTCAGGCGTATCATTTTTTTTATTGGTTGGAAAAGGAATAATGTTATCGGTATTTTTCATAAAGTCCTCCAAAAATTTTTATTTATCCTATCACTATCTATCTTTAATGTCAATCATAATATTTTTTATAATTATTATAGAAAAAGTACATCATTTTAAAAGAATAAATTTTCTTTTCATAACATAGTATTATTTGACAATATTTATAAAATTATGATAGATTATTATTGCTGTTAAGGCAGCGTGAAAGAAAAGAATGTAATGTGTTTTTTAGGATACAATTATGAGTATAAAGGGCTGCCCTTTGGAAAATAGAAGAAAAACTCCCTATGTTCTTCCTTTCACAACTCTAAAAAATATTAGAAAGGAGAAAAGATAATGGCAAGATATACTGGACCTGCTTATAAAAAATCAAGAAGACTTGGATTTTCTACTTTAGAAAATGGTAAAGATTTAGCAAAACGTCCTTATGCACCTGGAGCTCATGGAACTGATCGACGTAAGAAAATTAGTGAATATGGAATTCAGTTACAAGAAAAACAAAAGGTTCGTTTTATGTATGGTTTAAATGAAAAACAATTTCGTCGTGTTTTTGAACGTGCAAGTCATATGAAAGGAATTGCAGGAGCTAATTTATTATTCTTATTAGAAAGTAGATTAGATAATATTGTTTATCGCATGGGTATGGCAAATACTCGTCGTGCTGCAAGACAAATAGTAAATCATGGACATATTCTTGTAAATGGCAAGAAAGTAAATATTCCATCTTATCAAGTAAAACCAGGAGATACTGTTTCTGTAAAAGAAAATTCACTAAATCATCCAGCTATTTTAGCAAGTGTTGAAAGTTGTATGAATCGTCCTGCTTTTGTAGAATTTGATCCAAAAAAATTATCTGGTGTTTTCAAAAGACTTCCAGATCGTTCTGAACTAAATCAAGAAATCAATGAAAGCTTAATTGTTGAATTTTACAACCGTTAATCATTTAAAACTACTTTTCATCAAAGTAGTTTTTTTTGCTCTCATTGCTTTTTTTGTTTCCCTTTGCTATAATTTTTTTAAGGTATGGTGAATAATTATGAATAAATTAAAAGATATTTTTAGTAACAAAAAATTAATGTTAACCATTGCAATCGGTTCTACTCTTCTTTTGATTCTAATGATTGGAATTATTTTAATCGTTGGTTTTTTAAATCGAAAAATGACCTATTCTGCTTTAGAAGATGAGTTAATTAAAGCAACCAATCAATATTTAAAAGATCATCCAGAATATTACCCAACAGAAGAAGTTCCAATTTTTACGTTAGAAGATTCTACGTTAGTTAATGAAAAATATATGAAAAAAGAAATTGGAAAATTAGTAAAAGATTCTTGTTCTGCTAACATTCAAGTTTTATATAAAAATGATAGTTATCATATTAGTCCTTTTCTTGTCTGCAATAAATATGAAACACAATTATTTTATGATAAAGTTTTAGCAGATAATCCTGTCACTAATGATGGAAGTGGTTTATATGATATGAATGAAATGCTCGTTTTCCGTGGAGATCAACCTCATAATTATGTTAGCTTTCATAAAATGATTTGGCGAATTGTAAAAATGGATCCGATTGATTCTAAAGTTTATCTCATTATGGAAAATTTAAAAGATCTACAAGTTGGAGTTTGGGATAATCGATATAATACAACAGAAGAAAGTAAACATGGAATTAACGATTATTCTGTTAGTATCATATCCGATACTTTAAATAACCTTTATCAAACAAAATTTACCGATAGTAGTAAAGCTGTTATGTTACCTATGGACATTTGTATTGGGAAAAGAAGTTCTAGTGAATCGAAAAATGATGGAACAGTAGAATGTTATAATGTAATGTCCGATCAAAAGTATATTAGTTTATTGCCACTTTATGATTATATTAATGCGAGTACGGATTATCAGTGTAAATCTGCAGAATCTAGAGCATGTTCTAATTACAATTATTTAGTAAATAAAACTGGAAAATGGTGGACCCTTACTGCAGATGGTTCTCATGGAAGCAAAGCTTATGGCATTAATTATGCTGGTGTTATTTCTTCTGATTATACCGATCAAAAAAAATATCCTAGAATGGTGATTGCTATTGATGGAACAACTATTTTTAATAAAGGAAATGGAACTTTGGAAAATCCATATTCCTTCAAATAAAAAGACACGAACTCAAATTCATGTCTTTTTTATTTGTACCAAGAATCAGTAATTTTTATATTAAAACTATTTGGTGCAGGATCTGGAAAATCTAATTTTGTAATAATTGGTATAGGAAAAGCAGAACCGTATACAAGCGCATACCCAGAACGAAGTAGTCGTAATTGTTTTAAATCTTTTTCTGTAATACTAGTAGAAATGGATGAAATAATTTTAATATCGTTTGGGTGAAACATTCGAAAAATAATAAAATTAGAGCATTGACTTAAAGCTGTTACTGATAATTCACTAGGTCTTTGCGTTACAAGACCTAAAATAATGCCATATTTTCTACCCTCTTTGGTAATTCGGTCAAAAATATTGTAACCAATAATTTCGTCATCATTATCTTTGGTAACATATCGATGAGCTTCTTCTAAAATAATATGAATCGGATAGCTTCCCCTAGGCTCTAAATTTGCAACATATTGAAAAAATAATTTAGAATATAGTTTGGTTAAAATTTTAGCAAACCGTTCTTCAATAAAATTAAAGTTCATATTAATGATTTGCACTGGTTCTCCCATAGGAGTTTGAAATAAAGAATGAATGTATTCTTCTTTACCCACTGCCTGACCAAATTCGAAATATTTTTTTTCTTCACTATTGATAATAGAGTGTAAACGAATTTTTAAACTATTTGCTTTTTCATAAATTAATTGGTTATTAAATATTCCTTCACTTAATAAAGCGAATTCTAAAGCATAGTAAATATCATCTAAATTATAAATAAATTGATCTCCAATAAAATGATCATCTAAATTTAATTTATTAAAATTTGATAAGAAATCAATGATGTATTGAATGGCATTAATTTTACCTTGTGCATCTATGTTTAAACATTGACGAATACTTCTTGTATATCCTGGTTGAATTATTTCTGAATCTAGATTTAAAGTATCAGTATGATATTTCATGAGAATTGAGATGATTTGGTCTCGAATTTGCGTCGCATTTTTTCCACTTGTAAAAATATCTAATAAACACTTAGCAATAATATCATTTTTATATTCCTCTGCTTTTGGATCAGTGCTTTTAAAAATATAAACATATTTTAATGTTTTTTCTAAAATTGGGATTAAAGAATTATCTTTTACTTCTAGTAAAATAGCTAAATCATCTACATTTAAAAAATAAGGCGGAATACTAATAATTTCAGAATTTCCATTTTTTACATCTGTAGTAAAACTTCTTACATTAATACCCGAAATGGTTTCTATTTTTTTTAAAGCACTATGATATTCTCCATAAATATCAAATAAGATTAAGTGAGCATTTTTAGGAAGCGATTCTTGATTATAATAAAAAATATTTTGCAAAATTCGTGCTACACCACAAGATTTACCAGTTCCTGTATTCCCAATTATGGCAAAATGATGGGATAATAATTCATCCATTTTTGCAGTGATTTTATATCCTTCATAATGTACCGAATTTCCTATTAAAAGAGTATCTTTTTTAACATAATCTTGAGATCCTATTAACAATTCTAATTCACTTTTATAAATGATTCGACATCCGTTTTGAATATTTGGAATTTTTAAAATACCAGCTTGAAATTTATTGTCTTTGATTTCTCCAATTAATAATATTTCAAATTTTTCTTGGCTCATTTTTTCAATGATTCCTACTACTTTTCGATTTTCTTCTTGAAAAATTACATGAATATTTAATAAACTTGTTTCTATTATTTTGGATAAGTTTTCTACATAAACTGTATGATCCAAAACATCTAGTATCTTACCAAACATGTCTTCACCCTATTCTAAGAATATTTTAACATAAAATATGAAAAAAAAGAAGGTTATACCCTCTTTTTAGAAAATTATTCCACCAAGAATTATTGCAAGTAGAATATATAGAATTAAAATGATGAAAGCACTATTGTGTAGAGTATTCCCTCCACAGCAGTTATTTTCTACATTTTTTTTGCAACAGCTCATGGGACACCTCCTTCATTAAAGACTAAATGAAAGCTCCTACAATTAAAATAAGTAAGATAAATAGTACTAATATGATTGCAGGTCCAAGTCCATTTTCACAACATTTGTTCATAAATCATTCCTCCTTTTATTTGTCTTTTCATTTATATTGTATGGAAAATTTTTTAAAGAGTGCTAGGCTTTTTTTAAAATTTTTTTTATATTATATTTGCATCTGTAATTCTCGATATGAAACATTTCTTTTGGGTTTATGAAGGACTCTAATTCTATTTTAAAATAAAGTCATGTTAGCAAGTTACGATTTCTTAAAAAGAAAAAGATACATGACTTGTTAGATATCTTGTAATTCTTTTGGAACATTGTTATAATAATATGGAGATTAGGAGGATTACAATTGAAAAAGAAAATAATTGTGTTAGGAACTTGTACTCTATTATTATGTGGATGCGGCAAAACCATTCCTACTTTATCCAATGGAGAAGAAGCTGTTGTAACATTTGAAAATGGAGATAAAATTAGTGTGAATGATCTATATCGAGAAATTAAAGATGATTATGCGATGCAAGCTTTAATTCGAATGATCGATAAAAAAATATTGGAAGCAGAATATCCAAATGAAGTAGAAACTAAAAAAGAAGCTGCTATAAGTACTGTAAAAGCGATGAAAGAACAATATGGTGAAGAATCTTTCTTACAAATGCTTCAAAGTTATTATGGATACTCTTCGATTGAAGCTTATCAAGATTCTTATTATATTAATGCAATGCAAAATTTAGCTATTATTGATTATGGAAAAAGTCAGGTTACAGAAAAAGAAATCAAAAAATATTACGACGAAAGTATTTTTGGAGATATTTTAGTTAGCCATATTTTAATTACTGCAGATAAAACAGATGAAATGACAACGGACGAAAAAACTGCTGCTGAGAATAAAGCCAAAGAACAAATTATGGATATTATTAGTGAACTTCGTAGCAGTGAAAATCCGAAAGAACGTTTTCAAGAACTTGCAAAAGAACGATCTAAAGACGAAAGTACAAAGGATAATGGTGGAAGTTTAGGATATATTAACACTGGTACTTTAAGTTCTCAATATGATGAAATCGTAAAAGTTGCTTCTTCTTTAAAAGATAATAGTTTCTCTACTGAAGTGATTACAACAGAACTTGGCTATCATGTTATATTTAGAGAAAGTCAAAAAGAAAAAGCTAGTTTGGATGATGTAAAAGATTCCATTCGTGAAACATTAGGTACAAAAAAACTAGATTCTGATAACACGATGAGTGTAACAGCACTTACCGAACTTCGAAAAAAATATGGTGTTGATATTATTGATTCAGAAATTCAAAAACAATATGGTAATTATATTTCCAATACCATTGCAAGTTTAGAAAAACAAAAATCAGAAAACAAATAAAAAATCTTATATTATATCTATAAGATTTTTTTTTGAATTAAATCTTCAATTTGTTCTTTTTGAAATCCTTTTTCATATAACTTTTTCTTTATTTGAAGTATTAATGTTTCTCCTTTTAATTTACGACTCCATTTTTGTTTTAATTTTTCATATTCTCGTTCTATCGTTTTTTCATCTTCTGTCCAATTTATTCTATTAGAAATTTCTTCGATCCATTCTAAAGAATATCCTAATTGATAAAAATAGTTCATACATTTCTGCTTCCATTTTTTTAAACCATCAGTATGTTTGGAATTTGCTTTTTTTTGCATTAATTTTTCTAATTTTAAAAGCCATTGTTCTGTTTCGATTTGATTAATTCCTTCTTCTATCTTCTTTTCAGATAATTCTTCTTTCCATAGTTTTTGCTTTAATTTTAATGGTCCATCATTGGAAAAACGAAAGGCATCATTTATGTAAGCTTGAATATAATTTTCTTCGTTTAAAAACCCTTCTTGTTCCATTTTTTGAATGGTTTTTTCAATGGTTTCTTTATCATAATTATTTTTGCTTAAATATTGCCTTATTTCTTTTTTGGTTCGCATTTTAATACTTAAATAATGAATTCCTTGATAGTAAGATTCTAACTTACTATTTTCTTTTTTCCAGAGATTTAATTCATCTTCTGTGATTTCTTTTTTTGGAAGAATATGATATTTTACAATTAAATCATCAAAAAATGAAATCGTTTCATTTTTCGAAGTTGTGATAAGATAAGTATTTTTTTTCCCTTTTTTGATACTTGTAATTTTCATAATATTCCTTTCTATCATGAAAAAAGATTTATAGACTCTTTTTATAATTTTTACATGAATCATCTAAATCTTTTAATAATTGATCAATTTCATCCATTGTTTTTGCTCTTACTCCACTTGCAAATTTATGTCCACCACCATTATATTTGCTTGCAATTTCATTAATTACTGGTCCTCTACTACGTATATATACTTTATAGATATCATTTTTCTCATCTTCGGTAATAAAAGTCCATACCCATACATCTTTAATACAATTAAAATCATTAATCATATTCGATGGTGTTGCAGTATCGACACCATATTTCTTTATTGTATCCGCAGAAATTTTTAAATATCCTAATCCATTTTCTGTCACTTTTATATTCTCGGATAGATAACCATGAAATCGAATTTCTTCCAGAGATCTTTCATATAGAATACTATATTGTTTTATAAAATCAATTTTACTTCTTTCTAGTAATTTTACTACAGTTTTAAATGTTTCTACACTTGTATAAGAAAGCATAAATCGGTCGCTATCACATACCATACCAATAAATAAATTATTGGCAATTTTTTCATTTAATTTTAAATTGGATCCAAAAATTAATCTTGCTATTAATTCACAAGTACTACTGGAATGATCATCTATCCATTCTAAATTTCCATATGTTTCTTCAAAGGGGTGATGATCAATTTTAATGATTTCTTTTGGTTTTAAATTTTCAATTCCATCTACTCGATAATAATTTGGTACATCCAAACATATTAGTAATGAATTGGTAAGAGTTGAATTATCCACTTTATCTAATATTCCATATTTTTTAAATTTTGACACTCCAATTCCAACAGCAAATACTTTTTTGTGTGGATAAGTCAATCTGATTGCGTCTCGTAATGCAATTTGACTACAAATCGCATCTGGATCTGGACCCACATGTCTTGCGATTACTATAGTATCGTATTGTTTGATTTTATGACTTATTTTTTTTATGAGACCGATTGTCAATAGTAATCCCAGCTTTCTATTTTATTAAATTATAAGTATCTAAAGCAATCATTAATTCTTCATTGGTTGGTATAACATATACCGGAATTTTTGATTCTGGCGTAGAAATAATACCTTCTTGTTTCTCTAAATAACCTGCAATTTTCATATTTTCTTCTTTATCTAAATCAATGTTTAAAGCAGACAATTTTTCCACTATTTCTTCACGAAATTCTCTTGCATTTTCTCCAAGTCCTGCTGTAAATACTAAAGCGTCCACTTTTCCCTCTAATTTTATAAAATATTTAGCAATATATCCTACAATACGATCTATATACATATTGTTTGCTAAAAAACATTTTTCATCCTGTGAATTCATTCCTTCTTCAATATCACGATGATCTGAAGATTTTAAAGAAATTCCCAATAATCCACTTTCTTTGTTTAATATATTTTCTACTTCTTCTATTGTTTTTCCTTCTTTTTTCATGATATAGGAAATGATTTTGTGATCAATATCACCACATCGAGTTCCCATCATTAATCCAGAATTTGGAGAAAATCCCATTGTAGTATCTATGCTTTTTCCATTTTTAATACAACAAAGACTTGCACCACTACCGATATGACAATTAATGATATTAATTTCTTCTTTTCCTAACATCTTTTGCATTGTTTTTGTAATAAATTTATGACTTGTTCCATGAAACCCATATTTTCTTACTTGATATTTTTGATACCATTCATATGGAACTGGATAAAGAAATGCTAATTCATCCATTGTTTGATGAAATGAAGTATCAAATACTGCCACCATTGGAGTGTTTGGAAGCTCGCTTTGAAATGCTTTTATACATGATAGCATGGCTGGATTATGAAGCGGAGCTAATTCATTAAATACTTCACATTCTTTTAATACTTCTTCTGTAATTAAAACAGAATCTTTAAATTTCTCTCCTCCATAAACTAAACGGTGTCCAATTCCATCAATTTCTTCTAAACTTGTAATAATGTTGTTTTTAAATAATTCTTCATTTAAACATTTTACTGCTTCATTGTGATTTTTTAATTCTACTTCTGTCTTTGTTTTTTTACCATTTATTTTAATATTATAAAAACTTCCATCCATTCCAATTCTTTCAAAGTAACCACTAATTAATTCTTCCTCACTTGGTAGTTCTATACAATTAAATTTTAATGATGAACTTCCTGCATTTACTGTTAATATTTTCATTTTTTCACCTCTATTTTTATTATACATAAAAAAAAGGATTTTTACTATGAATTTATGATTCCATTTCTGTAAAATTTTTGTGAAAAAAATATCCGTTTTGGATATTTTTAATTCATTTCATCTTCTGTATCTGAAGCCATTTGATAAGAGAGATTACGAAATGGTTCTAGATAGTAAATGTTATGATATATTTTTTGAAAGGAATCATAATTGGTATAAGAATAATTTCCCATATCATGAATTGGAATTGGAATCGAATCTAACTTCCCAACCCATTTTTTAAAGTTATTAAATACATACGCATAAGGAATAATTTCATAAAAATAATTGGGATTTTGATGGATTAATGCTATTAATTTTTCTTGGTTCATATTGAATAGATAATTTTGAAATCCTTTTACTCTCGCTACAATGGATTCTCCATACTTTGTCTTTCGTTTCATGATCATGGTTAAAAATATATTAATAAATATACATACAACTGATAGAAAGTATAAATTATTCCAGATGGGATCTAAATCGTTTATAAAATCATAAGCAACTAAGTGAAGTAAAAAAACTAATATTGGCATAAAGATCGATTGAATCATTTTTAAAGTTGCTAATTCGTCATCAATTACTTTTTTTAATTTTGCTTTTAATAAAAAATCAATCTCTTTAAAAATGGAAGAAAAATATTTTTCTTCCCTTAGAAGAATGACATCTTTTTCTAAAAATAATTCATGATATATCATTTCTTCTAACTCTGTTAATGGGGATAGTTCATTCATTTTTTGATTGTAGTTTTCTTTTTCCATTGTATATTCTTTTAATTTTTGCTCATATTCGTTCTTTTTTTCTTCGTATTCTAAAAGTCTACTTTTATCATTGTCTTTTATAATCGTGATATAACCTTTTTTTAATAAAGAATCTTTTACTTTTAAAAAAGTTTCTAATTGCGAAGTAATTTCTTTTCGATTGCTATTTTGAAATAATCGATTCATTATTATTCTTTCTAATTTCGTTAATTTTGAATCAACTTCTTTTAGTTTTTCTACTTCTATTATTCTTTTTGGAATAAAGGGACTAATTAATATTTCGTTTTTTGGTTTTTTTACTTGATTCGTAATTTGAATAGTTTTTCGACTATCATTTAATTCGTCAATCTTTATATATCCTTTACAAGCTAATTGAATAATCAAAGATACAGTTAATTTTTTACTGTTTGCATTTCCATAAATGTACCCAATTTCAGCAGAAGAATAATTTTCTGGAGCATAAAATTCTCTCGTTTGGCTTTTTTTCGGATAGTCTTTCCCATACCGACTCCAACGGTAGAAGTTTAAAAATGTTAAACAATATATCGCGATACATAAAAAGAATGAGCCAAAACCATAATTCCAATTAGTATTGGTAAAATACCCTTCTGGTAATTCTATATCTATAGTCAGTGATTGATCTAAATTTTCAATCATTTTTTTTGGCATACTACAATTTTCTTGTCCTTTTTTAGAACAATATTCTGCTTTTTGGAGTTGTTCATATTTTTCTTGATTAAATTCAGCGTATATTGTATTTTCGTCTCTTTCATAATCCATTTGATTTGTAATCTCTTTTTCTCGATATTTATCTAGAAAAAAATGAATCGTAACATCGTCTATATTTTTGGGCATATTTATTTGTAAACTCGCATTTTTTATTTCGGTTTTCCAATAATCTCCAAATGCATGAAAAATCAATTCATCCCATTCTGAATATGGATCTTTTCCCATATCATATGTGTATTTTATGGTATATGTTTTTTCTCCTAATTCGTTTGGTTTTTTTTCATTCCCTATGGTAATTCTTGTTTTTTTCTTATCTGTATCAACAATATAAGGTTCTCCTACCGCCTTATAAGAACTTATTTTAGATTTTTTTTTGATTGTTTTTCCATCTTTTCCAGTATATTCATTCCATTCTGGGATGTATTCTTGTATTGTAGTATGATTTTCTTCTTGCCAATTTACTTTCATTATTTCTGTTACATCAATTTTATTATTTTCTTTTACATCTAAAATTGTTTGATAAGATTGAATTTGAAATCCATCCGAAAGACGAATGGTTTCGGTATTTTCAAATAAAATTGAAATTAAACAGATAATGGTACCAATTGCTAAAAAAATAAGGTACCCAATTAAAAGTCTTCGAAAGATTGGAACCAGTTCTGAATTTTTTAATTTTTCTATCATAACTAGACTCCTTCCCTCTTTTCATTCTTAGATCACTTATCTTAGTTTCTTTTATTATTTTACTAAAAAAATCGACAAAAGAAAACAAAATAATCTTTTTTTTCGCGAAAAAAATAGGCATTTTTTGGATACCTATTTTTTGACTTGATTTTGACGTCTATTTAAACAATTTGGTCCGGTTTTACAAGATGTTTCATCTAATGTTACTGTTTTTCTTCGGTTGGATTCCATATTATAACCATATTCATTGAAGCATTCATTTATTTTTCGATCCATTTCCGAACATTTTGTACCATCAAAACTTTTATAATATAATAATATATGTTTTCTCATACTTTTCACCTACATTTAGTATGAGAAAAAAAAAGGAATTTATTCGTTGGTAAGATTAATTATAATCATTTCACTTCTTCCAGCCGTCCTAGCTTTTACTCCCCAAACACCGTAACCAGAAGAAACAATTTTTTGATAATCATTTTTCTTCTTATAACCATATTTTAAAAAGAGATTAAGAGGAAATATTTGACCTTGATGAGTATGTCCAGAAAGTTGTAAATCAACTCCTAATTGTTCTGCTAATTCTTCATCTTTTGGCTGATGATCGATCAAAATAATAGGTAAATTAGGATTGGTTAAAGAGATTAAATCGGTTAGATTTTTTCTTTGATTTCCTTCTTTATTATTTCTAGCGTCTTTTCGACCAATTAAGTTATATTGATTGTTTATTGTGATTATTTTATCATCTAATACTTGTATTTTATTTTTTTCATATGCTTCTTTGGTTTTTTCTTTTAATAAATCATGATTACCTTCAATAAAATAGATTCCATATTTGGTTTTGATTTGTTGAAAAGACTGATAAGCCATTTCTTTTTCTTCTTCTGTTGTATATTCATCAAAAATATCTCCAGCTAGAATAAAAATGTCTACATTGAAATGATTGGCACTTTCCACTAATTGTTTTAATGTTTCTTTAGGAGATGTAATTCCTAAATGTAAATCAGATACCATGCCAATTTTAAAATCGGTTGTTTCTTTTGTTTTTATTTTGATGTCGTATTCTTTTATAATCGGATTCGAAATATTGATGGCTCCATAGATTACAAAAACTAAGCTAATGAGTGAAATTAACATACCATGAAAGTATATTTTTTCAATCCATGTGTTTAATTTCGAGTTTCGAAATAACGAAATTATCCATTTTAGAATATCATAGCAAAGATGAAAGAAGATAAAATAGAAGATAAAGATTACCAGAACACTTCTTAAAAGAAGTGATACTCCAAATAGAATGCTTCCAATTATCCATGTTATTTTAAAAGAAGCCTGAGAATTTATTTGTTGAACTTTTTTGGCTAAATAATATCCAATTAATATAGTAAGAAGGAAAAATGGAAGAATCCAGTGCCAATAATTCATAATTTTCACCTTTTCTTATTCTATCACTTTTCTGTTCTTTTTTATCTTACAATTTTGTCAGAAAAAGACGATTTTTGCACGTATTGAATTTTAAAATATGGATATACTAGTTTTAGGTGATATTATGAATAAATCAAATGAATATTTTAATCAAAGAGTGGCGTGTCATGTCAAAAATTGTAAATTTCAAAATGAAGAGGAAGAACGTTGTACTCTTGGAGAAATTATAGTAGATGGCGAAAAAGAAAAACAAGATACGTTTTGTGATTCTTTTGAATCCAATTAAAAATTTTGAGGATTATAAAATGTCCTCAAATTTTTTTTCTTTTGTTGATATTTTTATTATTTCATGATTTTTTATTGCTTCTTGAATGAATGTTTCATATGGAATCTTTGTTTCGTATTCTTCACATTTTACAATTTCTGGATTGATCACTGGATGTTCTGGAACAAATATAGTACAGCAATCTTCAAATGGCAAAATACTGGTTTCATAAGTTCCTACTTTTTTTGCTAATTCTATAATTTCTAATTTATCAAAGCATGCAAGAGGCCGTATTACAGGAATTGTTACCACCGAATTAATCGCATTCATACTTGTAAGTGTTTGACTTGCTACTTGTCCAATTGATTCTCCATTTATTATTATTTTACAATTCTCTTGACGGCTTATTTTTTCTGCAATTCGATACATCATTCTTCTCATAATAGTAATTAAGTATTCATGTGGAATATTTTTGTAAATTGCTTCTTGAATATCTGTAAATTTTATAACATGAAGTTTTATTTCCTGATTATAAAGCGAGAGTTTTCTTGCTAATTCTTCTACTTTCTTTTTTGCTTCTAAAGAAGTATGAGGAGGACTTTCGAAGTATATCGCTTCTAATTTAACACCTCGCTTCATAGTTAAATATCCTGCGATAGGAGAATCAATTCCTCCACTTAACATTAGCAAACCTTTTCCTAAAGTGCCGACTGGATATCCTCCCAATCCTTTTTCTGTTTCAAAATAAAGATATGATTTTTGAAGTCTAATTTCTACATGAATCGTTATTTCTGGATCATGTACGTCTACTTTTACATTTTCTTTCTTTTTTAAAACATAAGAACCTAGTCTTTGATTAATTTCTGGGCTCTTGAATGGATAATTTTTATTACTTCGTTTGGTTTCTATTTTAAAGGTGTGAAAATCTTTGTTTTCTATTAGTTCTTTCAGTGATTCTTCAATAGAATCTATTTCAATACTATTTATTTCATAACCAATTACCATTTCATGAATTCCAAATATTGTTTTTAATTTATTTAAAACATGATTAAAATAATTTTCAGGAACTGTTAGAAACATTCTTCCATTATCATATTCTATCTTTACTTGTTCTTCCATTAAATTAAAAGCTATATTCTTTTTTAATATTTTTAAAAATAATCCAATGTTATCTTTTTTGGTTGATAATTCTCCATATTTCAAAATGATTTTCTTTTCCATCTTTTTCACCAAATCTATTATAACAAAAAAAGAAAGCAATGAACATTGATTCAAATGCATTCTTTTTTTTTAAGCAACTTTTTCTGGTTTTTTGGCTTCTTTTTCTTTAAGAGCATTTAACTTTTTATAGGTTGTTTTAAAAACGGTTAAAAAGCGATTAATTTCATCAGTTGTGGTTACATGAGAAATACTGATTCGAATCGTGCTTTTTGCTCTTATTTTATCATCATAAATTGCCATAATACTAGTTGATAAGTCTCCACTTGCACATGCGGTATTGGTCCCTAAATAAATTTCATGTTCTTCCATTGCATGTATAAATGTTTCTGGACGTATATTTTTTAAACTAATATTTAATATATGAGGAATCGAATATTTGGTTTGATTGATCGTAATTCCTTCTTCTTTTTCGATTTCAGCAATAATTTTTTCATTTAATCTTTTTACAAAATTTTCTCTTTTATCGATATCTGTTAATGCTAATCTTAATGCTTTTGATAAAGCAACAATTAATGGAAGAGGCGGCGTTCCAGGCTTTAATGTATTTCCTTTGCTACTGCCATAAATTAAAGGTTCCATTGTTACATTGGTATTTTTATAAAGTAAACCGATTCCTTTTGGACCAAAAATTTTATGAGCTGACATGGATGCTAATTCTACATCATGTAAATTAATATTGATTTTTCCAATTGCTTGAGTCATGTCACTATGAAGTAGAGTTTTAGGGTTTTCTTTTTTAATAATTTGACGAATCATTTTTAGAGGTTGACGAATTCCAAGTTCACTATTTACTGCACAGATGCTTACTAAAATAGTATCTTTTCGCATTTTCTTTTTTAAATCTTCAAAATCAATTAACCCATCTTGATTATTTTCCACATAACTAATTTCAAAACCAATATTTTCTAAGTAGTCACATATTTTATAAATGGATGGATGTTCTAATTTTGAAACAATGATATGATTTCCTAATTTCATATTTGCAAGACAAGTACCAACAAGAGCCATATTATTCGATTCTGTGGCACCACTTGTATAAGTAATTTCACTTTCTAAAATACTAAATAAATCAGCAATTTGTCTTGTAGCACTATTCAAAAGCTCTTTTGATTTGCTTCCCAATCGATGCAAAGAATTGGGATTTCCAATAAAATCTTTTGTAGTACGTAAATAAGAATCTAAAACTTCATAGTTGACTGGTGTTGTTGCACTATAATCTAAATAAATCATTGTTTATACTTCTCCTTTTAGTAAAATATCTCTTATTTCTAACCAGTTATCCACTCTTTTGATACCATACGATGCTAATTCTTCTTTGGTGTAATTTTTATTATGGTTTGTGGTTAACAATAATTTTATTTTACCATAACCTCTTTTTAAATTGGAAACTTTATCATCGATTTTTACTTCACACATTAAAAGCTCTTTGGCACTCGTTAAAATAATATGTCTAGGATTAATATATGGTAAATTTTTACGAATCCAATCATATTTGTGATTTGCCATTACAATGCATTCTTCTGGTTTTCTTTTATCAAAAAAAGCCGTACAAATATAGATTTCATAGTGTTCATTTAATTCTTTTATAACTTCCAATGCATTGGGTATAATATGAGCTTTGACATATACGTTTACATTTTTATAAAAATGAGTTAAATATTTTTCATTTTCTTCTGGAGATAAAATATTTGAAACATAATATTCCTGAATTTCTTCTGGTTTATAATTGGTTCCTAAATATTCATTTAAAAATTCTAAGTATCCACCACTTACAATCGTTTCATCTAAGTCAATCATTATTTTTATCATATTATTCTCCATATTCTTCCATTAATCTTTTGTGTATTCCGGGTTCTAAAATATTGATCGCAGCAATTGCATTTTCTAAAGATAATTTAAAATTTCCTTTTAGAAAAGCATTTTCTGCTTTGGTAAGACCAAAATCTACTTCGTTATTTAGTGGACGATAACGATTTCCATAAACAATGGCCGTTTCTGCCATTTTCGCAGTTTTCATAATCTCTTTGGTTGTATTATATAGTTTTAATACAAGATCTCTTGCAGTATCTACTCTAGTATTTAAAATTTTAATGGAAATCGGTGTTTTTTCTAATTCTTTTACCATATTGGCAATCGCTTCTGTGGCTTCACTTAATTCTACAAAATATTTTTGTGGAATGATTGGAAGTTTATAACTTTTCATCAAGTCTTTTGCTTTGTTTAAAATCCCTTTAATTTCATCTAATTGTTCTCTTGCTCTTAATTCATCTTCTTTTAAGCTTCCTAGTGTTCTTAATGCGGTTTCTAATTTTTCTTCTGTTCTAGTTAGTCTTACATTTAGTAATTCCATTTCTTTTGCCAAATGACTAAAACTATAACGATGAGTACGATGCATTTCCACTACTTCATCATAACGTATTCTTATTTCTTCTAATTCTCTTTTAATAATATCTATAATTGCTACATCTTCGTCTGTTAAATCGTAACTATATTTGATGTCATCTAATTTGTGAATTAATTTACTATTCACTTTCATTAATTTTGTGACTTTCATTAATATACTTCTTTGATAATCATCAAATATTTTTCTTGAGATTCGTTCTTTATCAAAGTCATTGTATAATGAATCAAAGTAATCAGTCATGGTACGTAATTCAAAGGTAGAGTCTTCAATATTTAATACATTTAAGCGTTGAAAAATATCTGTTATTTTTTTATTGGACTCTGTAATATTATAAGGTAAATTTAAAAAATCTAAATTGTATCCATCTTTCTTCATTTTTTCATAAATAAGATTGATTTCTTTCATCTTTTTTGGAATTAATACTTTACCCATAGCAATAATTCCTGGCGCTTCTTCAATAATTAATTCTAAATTTCCAATTACATCATCAATTGCTTTTACAATTTTTCCAACTTCTTGATAAGCATTTTTTTCCATTGATAATTCAAAAGCACTAAATAACTTATCTACATTTTCAAATTGTAAATCTAAAGGTCCAGATATAATTTTATAATTATTTTTCTCTGTTTGATATTTATTTAATATTTCACGGTAATGACTTTTTAATTTAGTAATTGTTTCACGATTTCTTTCTTCGCTTAGTGTAATTTCCCTAATTTCTTCTAATAAATAATTTGATTTTGTTTTTATATAATAGATGTCTAATTCAACTTGAGCTAATTTTGATTTTAATTCTTTGTAATTTTTTTCTTGAAATAATTCTTCAATCCCCAGTAATTGATCTGTAATTTTTGGAACTTCTTTCTCTTTTAATTCTTGAAATCTTTTTTGCCATTCACTATAAACATCTTTCATTTCTTCATTGTTAACAAGTGGTTCTACTTTATTTAGTTCAGACATTATAGATGCAGAAATAATTAAATTTTTTTCTCGTTCTAATTCACTAATCTCTTTTTGATATTTTTTCTTATCTTTTTTATTGATTGCATTTAATACAAATACAATACTTACAATGGTAAAAATATAGTAAGCGATACCAATTAATATGAATGTTGCTTGCGACATATTATCACTTCCCATTATTATTAATCATATCATATTTTGTATTTTTATGTAAAAAATTTCATAAAAAAAGAAAAACTATACACCATTTTTCTTTTAAATTGCTAGCACGACACGAAAACCAATGTATGGATTCACACTACCATAAGAATGAGCAATGGCAAACACTCCAACACAAGCTCCACCAAGAAACTCATGACCACGTATAAACCAAGGTTCAGTAGTATAGACAAACTGTGCTTCGTCTTGATGCCATGATCCAATCTGTCGCACTTGTGTTCCATATGTTGCATTTGTAAACGGTCCCATTTCTCCTGTTGCATCTCCTAAAATTCTCCTGCTGTAATGTTTATCATCGGTTCCATAAAAATAGGTATCATAATATTTCTTTTCAGGAAATGAGACTCCAGTTGCACTTCCTGTTGTATTATAATATGGGCCTGAAAAACCACTCGTATAAGTTGCATCTCTTCCAACGCATGGTTGCCCATTTTGATTGGTCATGACTCCCATCATGTATTCCCAAGCCCCACCACTTATATCATAAATTCCAGAAATATTATTCGTTGTACTTGCTAAATATCCTACTTCACTATTATATCTTTTTGTATACGTTCCATCTGTATTTATTGAGTTTCCTTCATAAGGATTACATTCTCGGTTATCTGCTGTATATCCACAGGTTGGTTCTGTTACACTACTATATCCAGTAATATAATTACTATTGTTATTAATTCGAACACTTGCTCTTGATCCATAAATACTGTGTTGTAAATAAGCTACTGCTCCCCATTCGGTATTCTTCATCATACATTGGATAACTATTCATTAACTTGATCGTATTACTTTCTTCATATGTTACATCAAAACAATCACTTGTTACAACATTTTCTCCACTTTGAATTAAACTTCTACTCCAATATGCATAACTAACTTCTGAAATGATTGCGATAATAAATAATATTCCCATGATAACCATTAACAATTTATCACTTTTTTAACATTAATGCACATTTCGTTTTAATGAGTAAACAAAAAAAAGACTTTCTTTTTGAGTCTGAAAGTCTAATTCTCTAATGGATTTCCAAAAGTATTTTCATCCATTAATTTTTCTTCTAATACTTCACTTGGTTCATCATCCATAAATTCTTTTTCAAGGATCATATTAATATCACTATATTGTTTGGCACCCGTTCCTGCAGGAATTAGTTTACCAATAATAACATTTTCTTTTAATCCTCTTAAGTAATCTACTTTTCCTTTAATTGCTGCATCTGTTAATACTCTTGTTGTTTCTTGGAATGATGCTGCAGATAAGAATGAATCGGTTTCAAGTGAACTTTTTGTAATACCTAACATGATTGGACGACCTTTTGCTGGAACGCCACCACGTAAGATAACTGGTTTGTTTGCTTCTGTAAAGTCATGTAGAGAAATTGTTAATCCTTCTACTAATTCAGTATCACCCGCATCTACAATACGAACTTTACTGATCATACGTTTTACAATTAATTCAATATGTTTATCTGAAATATCAACACCTTGTAATTTGTAAACCATTTGAATTTCTTTTAAGATGTATTCTTGTGCAGTGATTGGATCTGTAACAGCAAGTAATTCTTTTGGACTGATTGCACCTTCTGTTAATTTATCTCCTGCATTTACAGTATCTCCAACAGCAACTCTTACTTTCATATTATAATTCGTTACATGTTCTCTTGCTTCTACATCATTTTCAATCACAATCTTATGTTTTCCATTATCTTCTTTAATACTTGCCACTTTACCATTAATTTCAGTAATGGTTGCTTTTCCTTTTGGATTTCTAGCTTCAAATAGTTCTTCAACTCTTGGAAGACCTTGTGTAATATCGTCTCCACCTGCAACTCCACCTGTATGGAATGTACGCATGGTAAGTTGGGTACCTGGTTCACCAATAGATTGTGCAGCCATAATACCAACTGCTTCTCCAGTTTCAACTAAATTACCTGTGGCAAGGTTACGTCCATAACATTTTTGACAAACACCATTTGGAGTTTTACAAGTTAAGGCACTACGTATTTCAACTGTTTTAATGCCAGCTTCTTCAATTTTCTTCACGATATTTTCAGTGATCATTTCACCTTTATCCAATATCATTTCTTTCGTTTCTGGATTTATAATTTTTTGTGCACTGTATCTTCCAAGAACTCGTTCTCCAAGAGATTCAATTACAGATCCATCTTTATCATTTACAAGATCATATACTTCAACTCCATGAATAGATCCACAATCGAATTCTTTTACAATAATATCTTGAGCTACATCTACTAAACGACGTGTTAAGTATCCAGAATCTGCAGTACGCAGTGCTGTATCTGCAGAACCTTTACGTGAACCATGACTAGATAAGAAGAATTCAGATACATCTAGTCCTTCACTAAAGTTTGAAGTAATTGGAATTTCAACCGTAGAACCATCTGGTTTTGCCATTAATCCACGCATACCAGCAAGTTGGGAGAAGTTACTAATTGATCCACGAGCACCAGAGTTCATCATCATGAATAATGGATTATCGAAATCTGAGCTTGAAATTTCTTCCAATTCTTTTTGAATCTTTTTATTTGCTTTGGTCCATACATCAATAACATTATTATAACGTTCTTCTTCTGTAATTAAACCACGTTTGTATTGCTTATTAATTTTATCTACTAATTCTTTTCCTTCATCAATTACTTGATGTTTGGTTTTACTTGGTACAATATCTGCTGCGGATACTGTAATTCCAGCGATAGTAGAATATTTAAATCCTAAATCCTTTAATTTATCCAACATAATACTTGTTTCAGTTGTTTTATATCTTTTAAAGATTTGGGCAATAATTTGTCCTAACGTTTTTTTAATGAAAGGTTTTGTTAGTGGCATTTTTTTAATTTCTGCTTGAATGTCACTACCCATTTCTAAGAAATATTTATTTGGTGTAATTCCTTCAATATTTTCTTTTGTTCCTTCATTAATATATGGATAACTATCTGGTAAAATTTCATTAAAGATAATTTTTCCACAAGTTGTTATTAAATAACGTTCTCTTTGTTCGTCTGTAAACAATTTATGTTTGAATGATTTTGCTGGTAAAACAATTCTAGTATGAAGCGTAATTTCTTTTCTTTCATAAGCCATTAAAACTTCATTTGGATCTTTATATACTTTTCCTTCATGTTCTAACCCTGCTTTTTCCATGGTAATATAGCAATTTCCTAATACCATATCTTGTGATGGAGTAACAATTGGTTTTCCATCTTTAGGATTTAAGATATTATTTGCACCAAGCATTAATAATCTTGCTTCTGCTTTTGCTTCTTCTGAAAGTGGAATATGAATTGCCATTTGATCTCCATCGAAATCGGCATTAAATCCAGTACAAACCAAAGGATGCAGACGAATCGCTTTTCCACCAACTAATTTTGGTTCAAATGCTTGAATACCAAGTCTATGAAGTGTTGGAGCACGGTTAAGCATAACTGGATGTTCTGTAATTACATCTTCTACGATATCCCATACGGCATCGTCTCGAGATTCGATTAATTTTTTTGCTCCTTTGATATTATGAGCAAGTCCACGTTCTACTAAACCATGAATCACATGTGGTTTAAATAATTCTAAAGCCATTTCTTTTGGAATTCCACATTGATACATTTTCAGATTTGGTCCTACTACAATAACAGAACGTCCAGAATAGTCAACACGTTTTCCAAGCAAGTTTTGACGGAAACGTCCTTGCTTTCCTTTTAACATACTAGATAAACTTTTTAATGGTCTATTTCCAGCTGCTGTAACACTTCTTCCACGACGTCCATTATCTAATAAAGAGTCAACTGCTTCTTGAAGCATTCTTTTTTCATTTTGAACAATAATCGTTGGAGCACCTAACTCTAATAATTTTTTTAAACGATTATTACGATTAATAATACGACGATATAAATCATTTAAATCACTGGTTGCAAATCTTCCACCATCTAGTTGAATCATTGGTCTTAAATCTGGTGGAATAACTGGAAGTACATCCATTATCATCCATTCTGGACGATTTCCTGATTCTTCAAAGGAAACTAAACATTCCAAACGTTTTCCAAGACGAATTCTCTTTTGTCCTGTTGCTCCTTCTAATTCTTTTCTTAAGTCTTCAATTTCTTTTGTTATATCTACTTCACTTAACAGTGTTTTAATTGATTCAGCACCCATTCCAACTTTAAAATTCGTTCCATATTTTTCATAATAAGCACGATATTCTTTGTCTGAAAGGATTTGTTTTTTAGAAAGCGGTGCACTTCCAGGATCTAACACAACATAGGAAACAAAATACAATACTTCTTCTAAATCTCTTGGAGACATATCTAATGTTAATCCCATTTTAGATGGAACACCTTTAAAGAACCAAATGTGACTACAAGGTGCTGCAAGTTCAATATGTCCCATACGTTCACGACGTACTTTGCTTTTGGTAACTTCCACACCACAGCGATCGCATATTACATTTTTATAGCGTAATCTTTTATATTTTCCACAAGCACATTCATAATCTTTCGTTGGTCCAAAGATTTTTTCGCAGAATAAACCGTCTCTTTCTGGTTTTAATGTACGATAATTAATGGTTTCTGGTTTTTTTACTTCTCCATAAGACCATTCACGAATTTTTTCGGGAGAAGCGATTCCTACTTTAATTCCTTTAAAATTATTAACGGCTATCATAGAATCTCATCTCCTTCCATATCGTCTTCTTCTATATTTCCATCCTCTGGAAATTCTAAATCATCTAAATCTTGATCTTTAAATTCTTCTTCTGTTTCTTCTAAGGCCTCTTCTATTTCAGTCGGCTCTTCTTGTGGTTCTAAATCAGAAAGATCAATTTCATCAATTTTAATTGTTTCTTCTTTTTCTTCTTCTTCTTCAATTTCTTTTAAATC
>CAOJNP010000016.1 GCA_948439995.1 uncultured Erysipelotrichaceae bacterium
ATATCAAAAAACCACACCCTTGGTGGTGCGGTTCACTTTTCAATTTAGGAAAAAATATGTAATTATGATTTACATATTTTTTTGATTCACTGAAAACAAGTTTTTTTGAAATGTTTATAATTTTCATAAATATATCTTTGATGATGTTTTATTTTCATTTTTTCTCATTATATTTTAAAATTTCTTCTGCATCGTCAAAATGAACTTTTTCGTGTCCTAATATTTGGTAGTCTTCATGTCCTTTTCCTAGAATTAGTGCTATATCATCCTCTTTTAATAAATCAAGAGCTTTTTTAATTGCTTTTTTTCGATCTAAAATGATTTCATAATTATCAGTTTTTACTCCAGATATAATATCATTCATAATTTTCTCTGGATCTTCTGTTCTAGGATTGTCACTCGTAAAAATTACGTAATTGCTCTTTATAACTGCTATATTACCCATAATTGGACGTTTTTTAGGATCTCTATCTCCGCCGCAACCTACTAATGTAATAATTCTTTTTTTGGCTAATTCACGATAAGAATCAATTACTTTTTCAACTGCGTCTGGAGTATGTGCATAATCAACAACGGCATAACCTTTTTTTACTGGATAAGTTTCGCATCTTCCTTTTGGAGGATATATTTCTTTTGTTTTTTCTATGATGCTTGGAATATCAAATCCATATTGATGACAGATTGCTAATGTTAACATATAATTATAAACATTAAATTTACTTGTTAAATTTGTTACCACTTCATAATTTTGATTTTGTACTTGAAACGAAATATTTGTATGATCCGGAGAAATGTTAAAGTCTAATATTTGATAAGAATTTTCTCCAATTCCTATGGTTTTTGTATTCGCATATTTTTTTATAAATTTTTCACTTGTCTTATCATCATGATTTACTATAAAAGTTCCATCATTTTTCATATAATTTAATAATTTTAATTTTACATTACCATAACGAGTCATTGTTTTGTGATAATCTAAATGATCTTCTGTTAAATTGGTAAATCCACCAATTTGAAATTTTAAACCTGCTATTCTTTCCAAATCAATAGAATGGGAACTAACTTCCATTACAACAGTCGTACATCCTTTTTCTAAACTTTCAGATAATAATTTATATATTGTTAATATTTCTGGAGTAGTATTTGGAAGTTCTATTTGCATATCTTCATAATAAAATCCGATGGTTCCCATATAGGCAACTTTTACACCCAATGATTTTAATAGTTGATAAGTTAAAAAGCATGTTGTCGTTTTTCCATTGGTACCTGTAACCCCGATGATTTTTAAGTTTTCTAAATTGGAACTATATTCCATTACTAATTTGTCTTGTAAATATTTGAAAGAATTTTTCACGATTTCAATGGGTACACTACATTCTACTTTATGTTCTGCGATTATTTTCATGGCTCCATTTTGAATTGCCTCGTTTATGTAGTCATGACCATCTACCGTATTTCCTTTTATGGCTACAAATATTTGACCTGGTCTAATTTTTCTTGAGTCTGTTTCATATTGAATCATTGGATTCACTTCCTTTTTTCCATTTTATTATATCAAAAAAAATATATGAAAAAAAGACACGAAAATTGTGTCTAAAATTGTTCTGTTAAAATTTCAATCAATTTAGGATCATTAATTTTTTCAACATATGTCTCATTTTCAGCTACTGCTTTTTCAAAAATAGCTATATTGCTTGGAATTACTTCTTTATTTTCTGTAACTTCCATCGCTAAAAAATATTTTTTTTCTTTGTATTCTGTTTCATTTAATAATACATATTTATGTTTATTTTCTAATGTTATAATTGTATTTGTTTTTAAATTCATTTGTTGTCTCCTCCTATAATTGCATCAAAATCTATGAAGTCTTCATCTTTAAAGTCTTCTACAGGAGCTTGTTCTTTTGGTAATTCCATTTCTTCTAAGTTTTCTATTTCAACTACTTTAAATCTCTCGTTAGCAGGAACATTTTCTTCGATTTCCATTTGTTCTATTTCTTGATTTTCTTCTGAATCTACAATTGGAAGTGGTTCAATTGTTGGTAATACTGGGACTACTTCTGGCATTTCTAATTCTGTATTCGGTTCTTTAATTTCTGGAATTTCAATTGTTTCTTCTAATATTTCTTGTTCTGTATTTTCTATTTGTTCTGATTCAGGTAAGTCAATTTCTTCTACAATTCTAAAGTCATCTTCTATCATTGGTTCAACTGGTTCATTTATTTTTTCTTCTTCCATGAAGGATCCAAGAGACATTTCAATTTCATCTAAAACTTCACTTGGAGTCTTTTTGAATTTTCGTCGATCTGTAATGGCTTTGATTGCATCATTTAATTCTTTTAATTTGGCTTTATCACTTTCTAAAGCTAAAATATCATTTGCTTTTGAACTTACTACCACTTTTTTAGAAATTTCTCGAATATCTTCTTCTGTTTTGGCAATTTTTTGTTCTAACATGCTTACTTTTTCTGTTTCTAGATCTTTGGATTCCATCATTAATTCTTCGATTTCATTTTCATAGGCAACAATAATTTCTTGAACTATCGTTAATTCTTCTTCCTTTTTTTGTAAAGCTGCCAATAAAGTTGTAACTTTTTTTGGAGTTGAATTTTCTCGTTCTTGTTCAATAACACGGCGATATTCTTCTAAATCTTTTTTTAAACTTTCTTGTACACTTGTAGCTATTCCTAATAATGAATTTAATTCTTGAAATTTTGTCGTATCCATTTTTTTCAAACGATTTTTCGTAGAATCTAAGTCTTTTTCTAATTCTTTCTTTTTTGCATTTAAATATTTTTGCCGTTCTTCTACAATTTTAGTATCACTACCATTATACTTTTTACTTTCTACAATACTAGCAAATTCATCTCGTTCTGCAACTGCTTTACTTTCTGCTGCTTTTAAAACTTTTTCTACTTCACTAGTGCTTGTAATGTCCATATATGGAAGTGTTTTAATATATTCTACTAATTCTTTTAATTTTTGAAAGCATTTCGAAAAGCAATCTTTTAAATATAATTCTTTCGCAATATTTCCAATCATAACAGGATCTTGCTCTATTTCTTGTTTTCTGGTTTCGTAATCTTTTAACTTTTGTTCTAGTTCTTCTAATCTTCGTTCATCTTCTGCTTTTCTTTCTTTATCAATATAAGCTTCATTTGTTGATAAATTTTCTAAAGTACTTTCTAGTTTTTCTTTTTCTCCTTCAATTTCTTCTTTTAAAATTTCTAATCGTTCAGTTAAACTTGTAAGTTCTCTAGATATACGTCGATATTCTTCTTCACTTTCACTTACATTTTGCTTCGCTTGTTCTAATTTTTCTTCATCTTTTACAAGAGAAGTTTCATAATGTGACATTACTGTTTTATCCGAAATAGATGACATTTTATCATGTAAGGTTCCAATTAATTTCGTTAGTCTGACTACTTTGTCTTGATTATTTTTTACCGTTTTATGTTGATCACTTTCTTCTTGAATTTTCTTTTTTAATTCACGATCTAATTTTCGGTAATCTGCTTCTAACTTTTTAATTTTTAACTCTAAACTTACTTTTATATTTTCATCGACAATCCGATCACTGGCTTTCATGTATTTTTCATCTTGCATACTAGTTTTTAAGTCTTCAATTTCTTTTTTCTTATTTTCGATCGCTTCTTCGATTTCTGTCTTTTCTGCTTTTAATGTATCATAATTTGATGTGCTTTTTGACATTTCAATCAGGGTATCAATTTTCACTAACAAATCATTTGTCATAATTAGCCCCTCCCTTTATTCTTTCCTACTATCAATAGTATCATATGTATTTTTAATTTGCAATGAAGATTTCCAAAATATACAAAAAAACAAAGCATTTTACTTTGTTATTTGTCACGACTTTGAAATTGTAATACTAATCTTAAAAGTTCTAGTGCACTGGATAAGACTCCTGCTACATATGTACTGGCTGCACAACCTAACATTTTTTTGATATTATTTTGTTCAAATTCTTTTGCCAGATTTAATTTTTGAATGGCTGTTTTTGCTCTTTTACTTGCATTGATTTCTACAGGCAAAGTAATCAATTGAAAAATCAATCCTGTTCCAACACATAATATTCCAGTCCAGATAAGATTGAAAGATTCTGATAAAATGCCAAGAAAAATAAGAAAATAGGAAAAGGAAGTTGCAAAGTTTACGATTGGAAAAATTATACTCCGAACTTTTAGATATAAATAACCTTCTTTATCTTGTAGGGCATGTCCACATTCATGAGCAGCAATTGCCATAGCTGCAATACTTGATTCATGAAAGACATGAGTAGATAGACGTACTACTTTTTTATTGGGATCATAATGATCAGTTAAATTTCCTTTTGTTTCAACAATATACATTTCTTCTAATCCATTTTGATCTAATATTTTTCTTGCGACATCAAAACCAGTTAAGTTTTTTGTATTTTTAATTTGTTTGTATTTTCCATAACTGATTGATACTGACATTTGAGCAATGGCAGGTATGATTAATATGAATATAAATATAATTGGATTCATTTTATTCACTTCCTAAAACTAATGTAACATAATTATGTGAAATTTATGTTAAGAAAGAAGGATTCATTTCAAAAATATAATTTATTTTAAGGAACTGTAAATTGCCTTACTTTTTATTTTCGTTCTACAACAGTACCTTCTTTTGTATCTTTTAAAAGAATTCCCATCTTTTCTAATTCATTTCTAATTTTATCCGCTAATTCATAATTTTTTTCTTTTTTTGCTTCGTTTCTTTCTTCAATTTTTTTCTTAATTTCGTCATCGTTGATTTCAATTTCAGTTTCTACTTTTGTTAAGTCTAAAGATAGCACTTGATCCCAAGATGAAATTAATTTGTATTTTGTTGAGTCATTTACATTACTTTTTAATAAATCATAAATTAAAGTAATCGCATTTGCTGTATTTAAATCATTCTTTAAGCATTCTTTAAATTTTTCGTCGTATTCTTGAAACCTATTTGTTTCAATTGGTTCTTCGGTTTGTAAGTTTTTTATTTTTGATTTTAATTTTTGATAACTTAAAGATGCATTTTTTAAAGATTCATAATTAAAAATCAATTGTTTTCGATAATGACTTGTTAAACACATAAAACGAAATACTAGTGGATTGTATCCTTTTTCTTTTAAAACTTGTACTGTTAAGGTTGCTCCTTTACTTTTACTCATTTTTCCTGTTTCATCCATTAGATGTTCATTGTGAAACCAATAATTACACCATTTGTGACCTAAATATCCTTCGCTTTGAGCAATTTCATTTGTGTGATGAGGAAATATGTTATCCACACCTCCTCCATGAATATCTAATTGTTCTCCACAATAATGCATACTAATACCAGAACATTCGATATGCCATCCAGGATATCCAGTCCCCCATGGACTTTCCCATTTTAATTCTTGACTTTCAAATTTTGACTTGGTAAACCATAATACAAAATCAGCTTGATTTTTTTTATTGGAATCAAATTCGACTCCTTCTCTTACTCCGACTACCATTTCATCTTCTTTATGATTGGTTAGTTGATAGTAGTCTTTTAATTTGGAAGTATCAAAATAAATGTTTCCCCCCATTTGATAAGCAAAGCCTTTTTCTAATAGTTTCGTTATGATTTTAAAATAGTCTTCAATATGTTCAGTAGCTGGTGCTACTATATCTGGTACACGATTATTCAATGCTTTAAAGTCTTGAAAAAATTGTTCTGTATAATACTTGGCAATATCTAAAACGGTTTTATTTTGTTGTTTGGCACTTTTTACCATTTTATCTTCTCCAGAATCAGAATCACTCGTTAGATGTCCCACATCAGTTATATTCATAACACGATAAACATCATATCCTAAGTATCTTAATGTTTTATCTAAAATATCATGCCCGATATAATTTCTCATATTTCCAATGTGTTGATCATGATAAACAGTTGGTCCACAAGTATAAAATTTTACTTTTCCTTCTTCATTTGGAATAAATTTTTCAATTTGTTTTGTTAATGTATTATAAATTTTCATTTTCTCATCCTATTCTAATTTATTTTATTATCGTTCTGTTCCAATTTTGACATCGTGTAGAATAGTTTGTTTTTGGATCTATTTTTTTCATAGTAACCTCACTTGGTTCTTTTATTTTAACATACTCTCATTTAAAAAAATAGCTCTTACAATTATGCAAAAGCTATTTTTTCTTTTCATCCTACTTTGACTAAGATGTAATATTGGTTTTCTTATAATGTTATAAAAATTTGTGCACTACTTTATATACATTACAGATTCATTTTATCATGCTTTTCGTTATTCTTCAATATAAATTTTGATTTAATTGGTTTGTAAATTATGTTCTAATTTTTTTATCACATGTTTCACATTTCGAAGTCCAAATTTTTCATATTCTGATTCTTTTAGAATTTTTTTAATATCCAATTTAGAAGCATTTGGTAATTTCGATACATATTCTTTTACCATCTCTTCCGTGATTTTTTCAAAAGGAATAATTGAAGAGAAACGTCCTAAAAATTCTTTGGATAAACTTTCTTCTAAATTTTGATTTTCTTGTTTTAAAAATCCTACTTTGTTTTGAATTTCTAAATTAGAGGTCATAAAGATAATGGATTTATCAAAACGAATTTTTTCTCCATAAGAATCTGTTATAAATCCTTCATCTAAAATTTGTAAAAATAAATTCCATATTTTTGAGTTTGCTTTTTCTAATTCATCTACAAGGATAATACGATAAGGATTTTCTTTTAATTTTTGAAATAGGTATGGTTCTCCATATCCTACATAACCTCCTGGAGTACCTATTAATTTGTGAATGGAAGTATCTAATGTAAATTCGCTCATATCCAAACGAATTAAGGAATCTTTTTTTCCATATAAACAGGAAATGTTTTTTACTGTTTCTGTTTTTCCTACTCCAGAAGAACCTAAAAGCAACATCGAAATTGGATGATTTCTTTCTCCAATATTCGCTTTTAATGTATTTATTATTTCCGTAATTGCTTTTTTTTGGCCGATGATATTTTCAAATAAACTTTTTTCTATTTTTTGAAATAGTTTCTTTTGATCTTGACTAACTGGAATTCCACTTTTTATTTCTATCATTTCTAAAATATCTTTGCTAGATATGGTTTGTTTTTTTTCTTTCTTTTGTTCTTTTTTCTTGATTTTTTCTTCTTCTTTTTTTAAATCTAATGCTTTTTCAAAATTTCCATCTCGAATTAATTTTTCTTTTTTCTTTGCTATTTTTTCTAGATTATCATGATTTATATTTTGTGGTTTTATTTTTTGGATCGCTTTTTTTCTAGCACAAATAGAATCTAATAGCTCAAGAGATTTATCTGGATTATTTTTTCCAAATAAATAAGTATCTGCATAAGTTACAATTTCTTTTATGTTTTCTTTTGTTATTTTGATATGGTGATGAGTTTCATATTCTTTTTTTACTTTATTCAAAATTTCAATCGTTTCTTCCGTATCTGGTTCTTCTATTCGTATTTTTTCAAATCTTCTTTCTAAGGCTTTATCTTTTTCGATAAATTTATAATATTCATCTGTCGTGGTAGCTCCAATGATTTTTAATTCACCACGTGCCAAATAAGGTTTTAATATGTCACTAGCACTGATCGCTCCTTCTGCTCCTCCTGCACTCACCATACTATGAATTTCATCGATAAATAAAATTATATTTTTATTTTTGATAATTTCTTTGATAACTTTAGTTAGTCTTTCTTCAAATTCGCCACGATATTTGGTTCCAGCAACTAAAGACCCCATTTCTAGCATAACAATTTCTTTTTGCTGCAGATCATCTGGAACAAGTCCTTTTTCAATTCTTCTTACTAATTCTTCTACTAATGCTGTTTTTCCTACACCTGCTTTTCCAATTAGTAAAGGATTGTTTTTTTTCTTTCGTAATAATGTTTCTATCATTAAATTGATTTCTTTTTCTCTTCCTACTACCATTTCTTCTAAATTAATTACTTCATTTAAAACGTTGCCAATTTTATATATTTCTAAATTTTCTTTTTTTTTGGTGGGATTTTTTTTCACTTTTAAGTGTTCATATAATTCTTCTAAATCTATATCCATTCCTATCATTAGGCGAATTGCTATTCCTTCTCCTTCTTCTAACATTGCTAAAAATAAATGTTCTTCTGTTACAATTCCATTGTTATTTTCTTCTGCATCTTCAAGGGCTAATTCTAAAATTCTTTTTAAAAGTGGTGTATATAAAATGATTTCTTGAAAACGTGAGGAACAACCTACGACGGAAATTAATTCTTTTTTAAATTTTTGATAAGTAAGTCCTAAATCTTCTAATTGAATCGATAAATCTGAATTTTTCTTTAGTATAGCAAGTAATAAATGCTCACTTCCAACATAAGGGTGCTTTAAATTTTCTCTTTCTTTTTCTGCTTCTTCTAAAAGATTTGATATGGCAAAACCAAAATTGTGAAACATAGCTCTAATCCTCCTAATCCTATTCTATTGTTCATTATGGGAATTGAGAAGATTTTTTATGCAAAAAAAAATGACATTTTTTTGTCATTTTTTCTATAAGTATGTTAATAAAATAAAGATTACCAATAAGCATACTAATATTCCAACTAGGAATTTCCAAATGTAGCTAAACCATTTTTTGTATGGAATATCACAATAAGAAAGTCCAAGCATGGCAATAACACTAGTAGGTGCAAACATACTCATAAATCCATTCATGGTAGAATAAATTACAAAAGCAATATTGAAAGAATCTCCTTCATAATTTGAAAGTAAATTTCCAATTGCATATCCAGTATATCCAAAATCTGAATGGAAGAATGATGCTATACTTGCAGAAATAGCAGATGTAAATGGATTAAATCCTTCTGTTAATCCTTCTATCCAAGATACAATCGTTGGTACGATTGGACTCCAATACATGAAGACAAAAATGATATAAATTAAAGTAATAATTCCAATCGGTTTTAACATTTTTAAAATACCATTGCCAATATTATCAATAATATCATTAAAGTTAATACGATACATGATAGCAATGATTGTTAAAACGATAATCATAATAATGATAATATGATATAATTGCCAACTACCGAATGCCGCTGCATTTTCACCTAGAATGTAAGAAATAACAGAGTATTCACCAATTTGTAATCCAATTAACCATTCATGAAATTTGTTGAAAATGTCTAGATTAAAGTTTGTACTCCAATCTACAAATCCTAAAATTGCAAAGATTAATAAAAGAATTCCTCCAGTAATAACTGGCCATGTTTTTACTTTTTTTTGTTTGGACTCATCTACTGCAAACAAATCTTCTGTTTTTTCTTCTTTATTTTTCTTTTCTGTTAAAACTTTTTTGGCATGTGTAATTTGGAAAAATTCAAATAGCACTAAAGCAAGTAATAAAATTCCAGCACGTACAGCTATTTCTACGTTAATTGTTGTTGTTGTATAGTATTTTAAGTAAGATACAAAACTAATTAATCCTTCTGTTCCATAAGTTGCTCCAAGAATTCCAATTAACATTGCTCCAAATGTTGCAGTGTATGCTGTCATAGAATCCAAATTCATTTTACGAATTACTGTAATTAAAAATGGTACAAATAGCAAACTTGCAAAAACATTTGTCGAAATTGATGTAAATACTGCTACTAGAACAGTGATTACTACTAAGAATGGAATTTCATTTCCTTTCATTTTTTTTGCAATATTTTCCACTAGCTTTTTATATCCTTCTACTTTTGTTAGAATTCCATAGAAAGCTCCAATTACGATTAAGAAAATAATTTGTTGTAAAAAGAAACTTACACTCATCATTCCACTTAATGAAATATCTGCAATTCCTGTTCTTTGTAAAACTCCTGAAACTTCTCCTCCTTGGTATACTCCGCTTGGAACAATCCATGTTAATACACATACAAACAGAATAGCAAGTAGAATTATTTTTACTAAATCATATTTTTCAAAATATTTTTTCACTCTATACCTCCTCCAACCAAATTATACCATAATAGTCTGTGATTGAAAGAATTTTCTTTTCTTTTTTGATGAAAGATTTGTGAACTTTTTTCCTTTTTTGTCAAAAAAAAGAAACTTTTATTCGTTTCTTTCTTCGTTCAGGTTTTTTTCTTCTTTTGGTCGCATTAATGGAAACAAGATGACATCTTTTATATTTTCACTATTAGTTATTAATTGAATTAGTCGGTCTAATCCCATTCCCCATCCACTAATAGGTGGCATTCCATATTCCATTGCCTCAATATAATCATAATCCATTGGCATTGCTTCTTCGTCACCTTTTGCCTTTAAACTAGCTTGTTCTAATAATCTTTTTTCTTGTTCTTGAGGATCTACTAATTCAGAATAAGCATTAATAATTTCGGCTCCATTAATTACTAATTGGAATCGATCGACGATGTTTTGATTGTTGTCATTAGCACGAGCTAATGGAGATAATTCTGTTGGATGACTTGTTAAAAAAATAGGATTTTCTATATGCGGTCTTGCCACTTTTTTGTATAATTGATCAACTAAATTTCCATATCCTAAGTTTTCAAGTGGTGTTTCAGAATCTATTTCTAATTTTTCTTCTTTGATTTTTTGCAACAAAGTTTCTTTGGAATTATAAATGTTAATATCAATATCAATATAGCGAAGGATTAAATCTCGAAAAGATATTCTTTCCCAAGAACCACTTAAATCAACGATTTTATCTCCTATTTGTATTTCTAACGTGCCAAATATGTTTTTTATAATTCGTTGTAACATATCTTTTAAAAATTCCATGTTATCTTCATAATTTAAATAGGCACCATATCCTTCAATCATAGTGAAGTCTTGTAAGTGAGTTTGATCCATTCCTTCATTTCGAAAACATCTAGCGATTTCAAATACTTTTGTGAATCCACCAACAATAGCTCTTTTTAAATAAGTCTCTGGTGCAATTCTTAAATATAAATCGATATCTAGTGCATTATGGTGCGTAATAAATGGTTTTGCTAATGCTCCACTCGCTTTATTATTTAAAATGGGCGTTTCAATTTCAATATAACCATATTCATCTAAATAATTTCTGATTTCTCGGATTAATTTAGAACGTAATAAAAATACTTTTTTTGATTCGTCATTTGTAATTAAATCGATATATCGATGACGATATATTGTTTCAATATCTTCTAATCCATGATATTTTTCTGGAAGAGGTTTTAAGGCTTTTCCTAAAAATTCAAATGAATTGGCACGAATTGTTTTTTCTCCTGTGTGAGTTGTAAAAATTTCACCTTCTACACCAATAAAGTCTCCTAAATCATAATTTTCTTTAAAGCATTGGTATTGTTCTTCTCCAACACAATCTATTTTTATAGAAATTTGAATTTTTCCTTTTATATCACCAATGGTTAAGAAAGCCATTTTACCCATTTTACGCATTAAAATAATTCTGCCTGCTACACGTACCTGATCCGTTCCATCTGCAAGTTCTTTTGCTTCATAAATTTCATAATTTGTTTCAAATTTTTCTGGATATGGATTTTTAATATTTTTTAATTTTTCTCTACGAACCATTTCTTGTTCTGTAAATTCTCTCATTATTTTCTCTCTCTTTCCAATAAAAAACAGGAATTGTCCAAAGGACGAGTTCCTGTAACACCCGCGGTACCACCTTAGTTCATGCTTTTGACATGCTCTTTCATCTTTAACGGTTATGAACCGATTCACTCCAATATCTTTTTTCACAAAGTTCCCTTCGTAAGTTTTCACCAGTTCTTACGTCTCTTTTCTAAGTTTTTCTTTGTTACTTATATTTTCTACGTGTTTTCTGTTTTTAATATACCGATATTTTTTTATAATGTCAACTTTTTCTTTCTCTTTTTTTTACTTGATTTTAAAGCTTTTATGATTCTTTTTTTGACATTTTAAAAGGTATTATGAATTTAATATTTTTTCTGCCATGATTTCTAAATTTGTGTTACCTATTTTTTGAATCCATTGATCTACTTTTTGTTCTTCTAAAATATTTTTTAATTTTTTTGACTTTAATGTTTCTTTTTTTCCCTCTATTTTTTTCTCTAAAATTTTTTGATAAGAATATACATTGACCGAATATTTTTTTGTTAAATAAGGGTTTAATAAATCATAACTGTAATATAAATTTTCAAAAAAAGCCTCATATGGCATATTTTTATATTTTTGATCAATAAAATTATTAAAAAAATCATAATCGGTTAGTAAATGCAAAAATTCTCCTTTTTTATAGTCACTATCCATTTTATTTTCTTTTAAATATTTTTTTAAATTTACTTTAGTTTTACTAATTTCTTCTAAAGTAAACGTTTTTCTTTCATCTGAATAATGAGACATCGTTTTATCAACAGCTAAATCTGGATCTAAAACGCCACTGATAAATTCTTGCTCATTCTGAATTTGATAGTGTTCCATGTATATTTTGGCAACAGATAAATGCATTTGAAAACTAGCCATTTCTTTCACCTCAAGATATATGATAACACTAAAAATATAAAAATCTATATTATTTCCATTCTTTCATGTAAAATATAATAATTTCAAAAAAAACTACTTCAAAGGAGACTTATTTTTCTAGGATATGTTTTCATAGACGCTTTTCCATTTTTCTTCATCCCAAATTTCAATACCTAATTCTTGTGCTTTCTCTGCTTTACTTCCTGGTTTTTCTCCAACTATTACAATATCAGTTTTCTTGCTGACAGAACCACTTGCAAAACCTCCATAATTTTCGATTAAAGCTTCTATTTCTTCCCGGCTCATAAAAGAGATGGTTCCCGTAACGACGAAACGTTTACCAGTTATCCATTCATTTTCTTTTTCTTCTGGACCTAAATAATTCATATTTAGCTTTAATTCTTTTAAAGTATGAATGAGTTCTATATTATCTATATTTAAAAAGAATTCATGAATATTTTTTGCTAGAATAGATCCGATGTCTTTTATTTTTGTTAATTCTTCTATACTTTGTGATTCCAACTGATCTAATGTTTTGTATTTTTTAGCAAGAAGTAATGCCGTTTTGTCACCTATTCCTTCAATTCCTAGCCCAAATAACAATTTTTCTAAGCTATTTTTTTTACTATTTTCAATGGCTTCTAATAAATTTTCTATACTTTTTTTTCCATATCCTTCTAATTCTTGTAAATCTTTTTTATGATTTTCTAAATGGTATATGTCTGAGATTTTTTTTATAAAACCTAAATTAAAAAAATCTTCTATCATTCGTTCTCCAAGACCTTCTATATTCATTGCTTTTCTTTCACAAAAATGAATTAAACTTTCAATGTGTCTTGCTGGACATAATTTATTCATACAATAATGATCTACTTGTCCTGGTTTTTTTTCTAAAACAGAATCACAAATGGGACAATTTTTAATCATTGTAAAATCTTTTTCTTCTCCAGTTCTTCGTTCTTTTTTTGCTTCTACTACTTCAGGAATTACATCTCCAGCTTTTCTTATAGATACGATATCTCCTATTTTTAAGTCTTTTTCTATTACGTAATCTTCATTGTGCAATGTAGCTCTTTTTACTGTTGATCCCATTACAATAACTGGTTCTAATACAGCATTTGGCGTTATTCTTCCTGTTCTTCCAACAGTAAAAATAATATCTGTTAATTTTGTTAACACTTCTTCGGCTGGAAATTTATAGGCAATCGCCCATTTAGGATATTTGGATGTAAATCCCAATTTTTGTTGCATTTCTAAATCGTTTACTTTTATTACAACTCCATCAATATCATAAGATAACAAAGGTCTTTTTTCATTATATTCTTCAATAAATTTTAAAATTCCATCAATATCTTTTACTAAGCGACTTTCTGGATTTACTTTGAACCCTAAGTGTTTCATAAATTGTAATGATTCATAGTGAGTTTGTATACCATAGTCTTCTGGATTTGGTAAATGATAAATCCATGTGTCTAAATTTCTTTTTGCTGCTATTTTGGAATCTAATTGTCGAATGGAACCAGAAGCAGCATTTCGACAATTTTGAAGTAATGGTAAATTCTCTTTTTTTCGTTGTTCATTTAATTTTTCCAGTGTATTTTTTCCCATAAAAATTTCTCCGCGAACTTCAATTTCCAATTTGTCTTTTAAGGTTAGAGGAATTGATTTTATGGTTTTTACATTATGTGTGATATCTTCCCCAATGATTCCATCTCCTCTAGTAGCTCCAGTGGTTATTTTTCCATTTTCATAATGAAAAGACCCACTTAAACCATCAATTTTTAATTCACATACATATTCTGGTGAAAAACCACTTTTTCGAATTCGTTCATCAAAAGCAATAATTTCTTCTTCATTAAATACATCTGGTAGAGATAGCATTGGTAATTTGTGTTTTATTTTTTTAAACTTATCTATTACTTCTCCTCCAACTCGTTTGGTAGGAGATGTTAAACTTGCTAATTCTGGATTTTCAGCTTCTAGTTGTTCTAATTCTCTTAAATATTTATCAAATTCTTGATCCGTAATGGTAGGATTTGATAATACATAATATTCATAATTGGCTTTGTTAATTATGTTAGTTAACTCTTCCATTCTTTTCGCAGCTTGTTCTTTCATTTATTTTCTCCTTTGTAATTTTTTACTGCCATAAATGTGTTGGATATTCTCCCTGATCTTTTAATTTTTTTAATTCTTTCTTAACTAACTTTAAATCATCTTGATAAGTCATTCCAAGCCATTTTCCTGTACTCATTTGATATTTTAAAGTTATTTTCTGTTGTTGAATTGCTTGTTTTATACATTCTGGTAAAAAACATTCGATCGATTCTAAATCTTTTTGATTTTCTTTTAAAAAATTACGAAAATAGAGTTCAAACTCATTTATAATATGTTGTTGAAAACCAAATATATTCATCGAAACAGGATGATCTTTTTTAATTTCAAATGGAGTACTTCCATTTGATGGTTTTGCAATTACTTTATTATTTTCATAACCAATATCACATTCTATGATATCAGTTACATTATCATTTTCAAAATAGAAAACACCACGTTTTACGAATCCATATTTACTATCTACTGATTGAAATGGATATGGAACTGCAATATGGTTTTTGTTTGTATGATTTAAAAATTGAGAAACAATTTGATAAGATTGAAATCCATAAAAGTCATCTGCATTGATTACAGCAAATGGACCATTTATCTTTTCTTTTGCGGTTAAAATTGCATGTAGTGTCCCCCAGGGTTTTACTCTGGTTTCTGGTATTTTGATTGGAATTGGAATATTTTCTAATTTTTGAAAAGCATATTCTACTTTTATTTTTTTTTCAATTCGTTTTCCGATTGTATTATAAAATATTTCATAATTTTCTTCTTTTATTACAAAAACTACTTTTTGAAATCCTGCTTTTATTGCATCGTAAATAGAGTAATCAATAATAAAATTTCCGTCTTCATCTACTGGTGTTATCTGTTTTAAACCTCCAAAACGTGAACCCATTCCAGCAGCCATCACAACCAATGTAAGTTCTTTCATAATCTTCCTTTCTTAGCAAATCTTTTTTAAACTTTTATGATTTTTCATTAATTTTCGTACTCCATAATTTTTCGCAAAAGCAATTGTAACAATGGATTTATCTACACCAATGACAACTCCTTTTCCATAAGTAATGTGCATTACTACATCTCCATTTTTATAGTCTACCACTTCATCTGTATATAATTCTTCTTTATGAATTATTTTTTCTTCTTTGATACTGCTATTCGTCATTTCAAGTAACTCTGAATCAATTTCTTCTAAGAATCTACTAGGTAAATTGGAGTTATCTTTTCCATAAAGCATTCTTCTTTTGGCATTCGATAAATAAAGTATTTTTCTAGCTCTGGTAATTCCAACATAACAAAGTCTTCTTTCTTCTTCTAATCCTTCATTTTCTATTAAAGCATTTGCATGAGGAAAAATTCCTTCTTCCATTCCTACTAAGAAAACAGCATCAAATTCAAGTCCTTTGGCACTATGAATAGTCATAAGTGTGATCACATCATCATAATCTTTGTGTTCTGAAATATCTGCGATGAGACTAATTTCTTCTAAGAAATCTCCAAGATTTACACTTCCAGTTGTTTCTTCAAAGGTCGCAGTTATACTTTTAAATTCCATTAGGTTATCTAAGCGAAGTTCACTTTCTAAAGAAGGATCTTGCTCAAGTTCTTTTTTCATTCCAGATTTTTCTAATACATCTTCTACTAACTCTGTTAGTGAAAGAGATTCACTATCTTTTTGGAGCTCTAAAATCAAGTTTTTAAATTCTAGTTCTTTTCCTTTTTCTAAACAATCAAACATACTTTTATTTTGCTCTTGTGCTAATTTTTCTAGATTTGATATTGTACTCGCTCCAATTTTTCTTTTTGGTACATTGATTACTCTTCGTAGTGAAATTTCATCATGAGGGTTTAAAATGAGTCTTAAATAACAAATTAAATCTTTAATTTCTTTTCTACTGTAAAAATAATAACTTCCTACTACTTTATAGGGAATATTTGCTTTTAAAAATTGTTCTTCCACTACACGAGCTTGGGCATTGGTACGATAAAATACCGCAATGTCTTTTTTTTGATATCCTTCTTTTAAAAGTTCTTTTATTTGTCCAATTACTAATGTAATTTCATGTTTTTCATCATAACTTCTTAAATATTTTACTTTTACGCCAACTCCATTATTACTTTTTAAGTTTTTTTCTTTTCTTTCTTTATTATTTTTAATAACAGAATTTGCAGCATCTAAAATCATTTTTGTACTACGATAATTTTCTTCTAAGGGAATCACTTTCGTATTTTGGTAATCTTTCTCAAAATTTAATATATTTCGATAATTTGCTCCTCGAAACATATAAATAGATTGATCTGGATCTCCTACTACAAATATATTTTGATACTTTTTGGCAAGTAATTTAGTTAATTTATATTGAACCTCATTGGTATCTTGATATTCATCAATCAAAATATAACGAAATTTTTCTTGATAATGCTCTAATATTTCTGGATTTTTTAAAAATAATTCTACTGGAAGAGATAATAAATCATCAAAATCAACAGAATTGTTTTTTTTAAGTCTTATACAATATTCTTGATAAACGGAAGTAGCTATTTTTTCTGGTTCATTTGTTAAATATTTTTCGATTTCAGTTATGCTTAACATTTCATTTTTTATGAAACTAATTCGATTTTTAATATAACTTGGAGCGCATTCTTTTGAATCAATTCCTTTTTCTTTCATAATTTTTTTTACTAAGCTTAATACGTCATCACCATCTAAAATGGTAAAATTACGGTCTAATCCTATTTTTAAATAATTTTCTCTTATAATTCGAAGCCCAAAAGAATGAAATGTACCTACAAAGGTATCATGATTAGGTACTAATATATTTAGTCGATCTCTCATTTCTTTTGCAGCTTTGTTGGTAAATGTTATAGCTAAAATTTGATAAGGCTTGACTCCATTATCAATTAATTGTGCTATTCTTGTCGTTAAAACTTTGGTTTTTCCAGATCCTGCTCCAGCAATGACTAAACAAGGTCCTTCTTTATGTAGTACTGCTTCTTTTTGTGCTTGATTTAATTGGTCTAAATAATTCATATGGTATCCTACTTCCCTGAATGATCATAAATATTTTACCATATTCCTGAAAAAAGAAAAATGCTTTTTTCTAATTAATAGAACATAAAAAAAGAACGAGTTATTTTTCGATCTTTATTTTTCTTCACATATCAAGCCCATTGCTTCATATGTATTTCTGATATCTTCTAGTTTTATTTTTCCGTCTTTAATAATTTTTGCATTCGCAGAATCAATTTCAATCATTTTATCCATATCAATTTTAGTATAATCTAAATCTGTTTTACTAATTAACGTATCATCTGTTATTTCTACACTGTAATTATAATGTTCTACATCTTGATATGGTTCATAAGTTTTTTCAACAGTCTCTTTATAAGTTCCTAACACATTTTTGTCGTTGCTTTTTACCATTTCTGTAGATTTTATTCTTGTAACATTACCTTTTAAAGATTCTACCTCATATTTTAAATCAAAATTAACGGAATTTTGACTCATGGTTCTTGTACATGTCATGGTTTTTTCTTTGCCACAACCAGTTATTAAAACAAAAGATAAAACGGTTAAAATTACTATTTTTTTCATAAACTCGAAACTCCTTTCTAATTTGATTATATCAAATAATTATTTTCTTTTAAACAAAAAAAGAACATTACGTTCTTTATAAATATTCTATGATGGCCACATTTTTCGCAATTTTTTCTACTAAATCATCTCGATCGTATTTGTTAAAAATGCTTACAAAATTACTATTATCTAATAAAAATAAATCATAGTATTCTAAAAAGACATCTTGTATATTTTTCACACCTAATCCCATTAAATAATTCATATTCGTTGAAACTACATTTTTGTTTTTTTGTATGGAATCAATCATGACAGATGCTGCATTGTTGTTTAAATAATCTAATTGTTCAGAGGTAAATCCAAATTTTTGTAAAAATTTCATTCTTCCATTCCTCCTATTTCTTCTAAATCCATATTACTCCCCATGGTTCGAATTTCATAGTTTCTTATATCTCGTACTAATTCTTGAGGATTATTTTTATAATTTGCCAATTTTGCTTGATTGGCATTTATTACTGCATTAATATCACTTAAACGAAATTCTAAAATTCGAATTCCAAAGTAACTATGAACTGGAATCCCTGCTTGTTTTAGAAAATTCATTTTTTGATCTAAATCTTCACTTGTAAAGGCACTAAAAATACTCAATTGATTTTTTAATCCTCTTGACATATCTCCATTACTTGCAATAATTGTTTCATTGATTAATCGTTTTATGTTCATTTTATACCTCCTAATACGCCATTAATGGAACTTCATTTGGGCTAAGTCCATTTGATTTTAAAGCGTTGATGGCATTTATTAAACCTTCTTTGTCATATTTTACTAAAACATTAGGAGTTAAATAAATATCTATAATTTCTTTTCCTGTTTTTAATAATAGTTCTACTTTTTCTTTTAGTTCTTTATCGTACATTAAATGAATATTATGATTAAAAATATCCAATCCTAATTCTTTAGTTTTCATATATCGAATATTTTCTCTTACGGTTTCTTTTTCAAAATTTTCTATTAATTCTTCTATTTCATTGGCCTGAAAGTCTAAATAATCAATTCCTTCTTCTTGTAATGTTTTAATAGTTAATTCTTTTGGATCCAAATCTTCTTCTATTTCTTCTACTTTTTCTTCCACAAAACTTTTATCTTCATCTTTCATGATTTCTGTTTTTAAACTTTCTGTTTTTGCTTCTGCTAAGACTTCAGAAATTGATTTTCCAGATTTTTCTTTTGCTTTTACTTTTTCATCATATATAAATAAAGAATCTTCTGGGAACATTAATATTTTTGCTGCTTCTCTTTGTTCTTCTTCTGTAAAATTAAATTGTTCTAATAAATTTGTAATGGAATCTCTTGTAATATTAATTCTACCTGTTAAAGATAATTCAAAGTATTCGTTTAGTTTTTCTTGATTACTTTTCGCAGCATCTTTTCTTATGCCAACTTCTTCAATAGTTGTAATAGCATTGTTCATTTCTTCTTCTACTTTAATCAGTTCTTCTTCTGCTTTTTTGGTATCTTCTTCTACCATAGACATTGTTCTAGGTAGTGAATGTTCTAATTTTTCTACTAAAGCATTGGGATTGAAATCAATTCTTAAACGATCTAAAACAGTTTTATATTCATCACGATTAATACCAGATAAAACATCTTTTAATTTTTCTCCTTGGTAATCCAATTCTTCATGAAGTTTTTCTAGTTCAGAAATTTTCTTTTGTAAGTTCTTTGTTTGTTCTGCTGTTCTTTCTTTTGTTTCTTCTGCTTTCTTTTTTTGCTTTTCCATTTCTACTAGAATAATGCTTTCATCGCCTCGAAGATTATATAGTTTATCTAGTAAAACATTCGTTTCAGGCGTCAATGTTTTCATATAGCCACTCCCTTTATTCTGAAACAATTATAACAAACTTCAATTTTGTTGTAAAGTAGCTAAAATTTATTATTTTTTTTATGTATAGTATTATGACTTTTTTGGATTATTTATTATTCTCTTCTAGTACATTTCACATGGTTTTGAAATTTGCATATAATACCATGAAACAAAAGGAGGAATATGTTTTGAAAAAAAGAATTATTGAAATTCTGTGTGGTATCATTATTGTTGTTTTAGTATTATTTGGTTATACCAAATGGAAAAATAAAGATAACAAAGATGATAATTTAGTAAAGGTTAAACTGAGTGAAGTTACTCATAGTGCTTTTTATGCACCATTATATGTTTCGATTGAAAATGGTTATTTTAAAGAAGAAGGAATTGATCTAGAGCTTATTTTAACTAGTGGTGCTGACAAAGTTGCTGCGGCAGTTTTATCAAAAGATGTAAATATTGGTTTTGCAGGACCAGAAAGTGCTATCTATGTTTATAATGGTGGAGAAGAAGACTATTTGGTCACTTTTGCAGGACTTACTAAGCGAGATGGACAATTTATTATTGGAAAAGATGGAAAAGATTTTGATTGGAATCAATTAAAGGGAAAAGAAGTATTAGTAGGTAGAAAAGGTGGTATGCCTGCACTTAATTTCTTAAATGCATTAAAAAATGCTGGTATTGATCCAAGTGAAGTTAATTTAAATTATTCAGTAGAATTTGCTGCTCTATCCGGCTCTTTTATTTCAGGAGTAGGAGATTATGTTAATCTATTTGAACCAAATGCAACAAAATTAGAAAAAGAAGGATATGGAAATGTAGTGGCAAGCATTGGGGAAAAGTCTGGAAGTGTACCTTATACAGCTTTCTATGTTCAAAAAAGTTACATGGAACAAAATAAAGAATTATTAGAAAAATTTACAAGAGCTTTAGAAAAAGGAATTAATTATGTAAAAGATCATAATGAAGAGGAAATTGCAAATGCCATTTCTGCTCAATTTCCAGATTCATCTTTGAATGATTTAAAAACAATTGTAAAACGTTATAAAGATTATGATAGCTGGTTACCAAATTGCTTTATTAGTGAAGAAATTTATAAAAATTTAGAAGATATTATGATGGATGCTGATTTAATCAATGAATATGTTCCATTTGATAAATTAGTTCAAAATATCAGTCATGAATAAAATATTAGATATTCAAAATATTAGTAAGGTTTATCATACAAAAGATGGGGAGATAGAAGCAATTCGAAATTGCTCTTTTCCTATCCTTGAAGGAGAATTTATTTCTATTGTAGGACCAAGTGGGTGTGGTAAATCTACTTTACTAAGCATTTTATCGGGATTAGAAAAAGCAAGTTCTGGAACTTTTCATTTGAAAAGCGGCTGTACAATTGGATACATGCTTCAAACAGATTCTCTTTTTCCATGGTTATCTATTTTTGATAATGCAATTCTTGGTCTTAAAATAACAAAGCAAGATACAAAAGAAAATAGAGAGTATGTAAAGCAATTGTTAACAACTTATGGTTTAAAAGATTTTATCACAAAATATCCAGCTGAACTTTCTGGTGGAATGAAACAAAGGGTGGCTTTAATTCGTACTTTAGCTTTGAAACCTGATATTTTACTTTTGGATGAGCCTTTTTCTGCTCTTGATTATCAATCAAGGTTAAAAGTAAGCGATGATGTATTTCGAATTTTAAAAAAAGAGAAAAAAACTGCCATCATGGTAACACATGATTTAGCAGAAGCAATTTCTATGTCAGACCGTGTTATCGTATTTTCCAAAAGACCTTGTATTGTTAAAAATATTTACCATATTGAACTAGAAAATAAAAGTTTCCCAATTGAAAATAGAAAAGCAAAAGAGTTTTCTACTTATTATGATTTAATATGGAAGGATTTGGATCTCAATGTCTAAAGCTCAAAAAAAATTTTTATTTCAAAAACGTATGGAAAATTTTATAGTTTTATTAGTTCAAATTTCGATTGTAATTGGTTTTTTATGGATTTGGGAATATTGTAGTCAGAAAAAAATTATTAATCCATTTATTTTTTCTAGTCCTTCCCGTATTTGGGAAACAATATCTACTTTATATGCTTCTGGAGATTTATTTCTTCATATTTATACGACACTATATGAAATATTAATTGCATTTGTTTTAGGAATAAGCATTGGGTTTGTTATTGCTATATTACTTTATGAATTTCCACTTTTAGCAAGAATTGTTGATCCTTTTTTAACAATGCTAAATAGTCTTCCTAAAGTCGCTTTGGGCCCTATCATTATTATTTGGGCTGGAGCAAATATCAAATCTATTATTGTCATGGCATTACTTATTAATTTAATTGTTAGTATTGTTAATATTTATAATGGCTTTTTAAATACTGATTCTAACAAAATTAAGCTTATGAAAACATTTCATGCAAATAAATTTCAAATTTTAAAAAATCTTGTTATACCAAGTTCTAAAAATATGATTATTTCATCATTAAAATTAAATATTTCTATGACTTTAATTGGGAGCTAAGACATATGTAGAGAAAACTCTATATTTTTTATGTTAGCTTTCACTAACATTCCAATATATCTTTAGTGTTTTCCCATCTACAACTATTTTATCTAGCAGTTGTTCTACGACATTTCTTTTTTCTTTAAATTCCATGCCAGTCCAAACACTTTCTAGATTTTTAATTTTATCATAAGTTTTTGTTGTTCTTTCTTTTTCTTTTATATTTTCTAGCTCTTTTTTTATATCAGACTTTTCACTTGTTAATTTAGCAAGTTCTTTTTTTATTTCTTCATTTGCTATATTATCTGAAAGTAACTGAATCAAGTTTTCAATTTTTTTCTGTGTCTTATCCAATCTTATATTAAGTTCATAAACAAGATTTGTTTTGGATAAATCAAAAGTACTCCTAAATAACTCTTCATTTAAAGACATGGCAAATAATTGTTCTAAGAAGCTATCCTCAATTTCAAAACTATCCAGTCTTATATTATTACAATTCGGATCTTTAATTAGCTTCGGTTTACTCTTTTGTTGAGAGTAGCAATAACAAATAATTCTTTGTCCCCATTTTTGATAACGGTACTTTGCTCCACAATTACCACAATATATCTTACCTGATAACAAGTAATGACTTGCATGTTGATTTTTACTTCTTTGTTTTTCTATTGTTTGTAATTGCTTATATTCTTCTTCACTAATTATTGCTTCATGTCTACCATCATAAAGTTCTCCTTTATATGGAATCTTGCCTAAATTAGTTTTAGCATTAAGTATTCCTTGAATCCACGATTCATCATAGCCAGTTACTTTAGAAAGTTCATTATAACTATATCCTTGAAGTCTTAGTGTTTTCATTAAATCGAATATTACTTTTCTTTCTTCATTAATAACAAGCATACCTGTTTTTTTATCATAATCATAAGCAAAAGGTTTTTTACCTCCACCTCGCCAATAACCATTTTCAGCTCGCTTTTTAAGACCAATTCTAGTACGCTCTAAAATAGTTTCTCTTTCTAATTGAGCAAATACTGATAATATTCCAATCATTGCCTTACCAAATGGAGTAGTCGTATCAAAACTTTCTCTAACAGAGATAAAACCAACTTCATTATTATTAAATACTTCTTCAATTAAATATAAAGTGTCTTTTTGACTACGAGATAATCTATCTAGTTTGAAAACTAAAACCGTATCAATTTTTCCATCTTCACAGTCTTTTATTAACTTCCCAATTGCAGGTCTTTCTAAGTTCTTACCACTAAATCCTGGATCAGCATATAATTCATAATCGGACCATCCTTGACTTTTTAAGTAACCTTCTAATGATTCTATTTGAGCTTCTATTGAATATCCATCAACTTGAGCATCTGTTGATACACGAACATAAAGAGCTTTCATTTTTTTTACTTCTGCTTTTATATTGTCAATAATATTTTCCTCCTTCTTTTATAAAAGCATTTTTTGTAAAAAAACTTGCAACTACATAATACCATTTTTATACAAAAAATGAAATACTTATAGATTATTACACTTCTTTTAAATACTTCTTTAGTAATGTATATATTAATGCATGATTTAAAATTATTTTTTTAGGTTCAATTTTATTTCCATCCTTATTGTAATTCTCAACAGTTAAATGCATATAAACAGCTCCCTCTCTAAATTATATTTTTAAGACACAAGACTGATTACATCAAAAAAAGACTAATTAGAAATTCTACTTTCTAACGAGTCTTTATAATTCTCTAAATACTCAATATACTTCGTTCTAAAATACTTCTCATTTAACCATTTAATCCCAATAGCAGAAACATAGACTTTTCCATAATTAATATATTTAAGTGGATAAGGAAAATGTTTCTGCATTCTATTTGTTGCTACCCCTATAGCATTTTTGGTTTTATTAAAATGAGTTCTTAAATATTTTAATGGTAGGTCACAATACTCTAGTTTTTCATGAGGAATTTTCAAATAGTCTTCTAGCACTTCAATATACCTTTCAAGAAAATTAATTTTTAAGTCTTTTGAATTACCTTCTTTGAATTCTACTTCTATAAACCAAATTAGACATTCTACAGATATAGAAGTAATAGTAGATCCATCTGCTGTTGACTTTCGATAACGAAACTCACTCCACCATTTAGAACGCCTTTTTATTTTTTTCATAATTTCAAAATGTTCTTGATATGAAAATGATAGTTTCTTACAAAGAAACCAATAAGGATCAACATACAATTTTCCCATGAAAATGCCTCCTTTCATTAAATTTTGGGGTTACTGAAATTGTGATTTTTTACTACTTAAACTATCAAGCATGGTGTCTACACACCCAATACTCGTTAGGGCATATCCCTAAGACCCTCTATTAGTCTCCGACGGATTAGAGATTTTTTCAAAATCAATTATTAAATCTTCAAAAAATAAACAAATATTATCACTATTTTTTATAAAAATTCTTGCTTATAACTTCATATTTTGTTTATAAAATTCACGCTCCTTTCTTTTTAAAAACATAAAAAAGGACATGAAAAAAGAGAGACAAAAAATCTCCCTAAAGTCCAATTTTATATTTTTAATCTACCTATATCAGTTCATATAGAACTAGATATTAAAACAATTATATAGGTCAATATAGAAGATTTAGGTAAAAATACATTTCTAAAAACATTCATTTTTACCAAAGAAAAAACCTACAAAAATCGTAAGTTTTTATATCATCTTCTAATTGTCCTATATTACCATATATAGCACATTTTTTTAGGACATGCAATGGCACACTTTTGAAAAATCTAATACTAAAATGGTATCAATCCCTTATAAATAAAGGGAAAAATAGATAAAAAAATTTTTTCAAAAAATTTTAATATAAATCAATTTTTATATAAAACTGTACTAAATGATTTATACATTATAAAAGAGAGAAAACTAGTTAAATTTTTCTCTCTGATTATAATTTATCTATATTACCATAATAACACATTTTAAGCGGAAAGTAAACGGAAAACCAAAAATCTATGACCCTTGTTTTTCCCTTTATTTATAAGGCTTTGCAAAAATTTTAAAAAAATATTTTTTTCTAATTTTAACAAAATCAAAATTTTTATTTTTTATTTAGATTTCTTTCATAGCATAAAATTTTCTATATTAGCTATTCTACTTCATAAATTGACTATCTAAGTTTTGTCAATACTAAATTTATATAAATATTATATCACG
>CAOJNP010000017.1 GCA_948439995.1 uncultured Erysipelotrichaceae bacterium
TTTCTTCTAAAAAGACAAATGTCCATAGTGCATAACTCATTCCTGTTACAACTAGCACCATTCCAATTATTCCCATGATTAACCATAATTTTTTTTGTTTCATAGTAATACTCCTTACCTCTAATATGTCCATGAAAAAAGAAAATATGAACATAGTATCTTACAATACTAATTTTATCATATTTTCTTATTTAGCTTAACATTTTATCACTATTTTTAACACCAATGGACATTTCGTTTTCGTTTTTTTAATATAATAAATTTTAATCACTCAATCATCCTATTTTTTCTTTTATATTTAAGCATGAGTTAAAAAATTAGCAAATAGGCAAAATACACATACAATAAAAAAGATAGGAATGATGAAAAATGAAAGGAAAATACACATTTGGTAGAGATACTTATCTTTACAATAACTTAGAAGGAGTAAAAGTATCAAAATATCATGTGATGGCCCCACCTCAACAGCAAAGAGACTTAGTAGGAAAAGAATATAAAATGGAGCCAAAACCAATTTTTGACAATCCCAATTATATTGGTAGTGGAAAATTAAAGAATAAAGTTGCAATCATAACGGGAGGAGATAGTGGACTTGGACGTGCTGCTGCTATTGCTTTTGCAAAAGAAGGGGCTGATCTAGTCATCCCCTATTTTGATGAACATGAAGATGCCCAAGAAACAAAAAAATGGATTGAAAAATATGGAAAAAAATGTCTTTTAATATCTGGAGATTTATCGGATCCTAATTTTTCTAAAACAATAGTTGAAAAAACATTAAAACATTTTGGAAAAATTGATATTTTAGTAAATAATGCAGGTGTTCAATATCAAGCAGATTCATTAGAAGAAATTGAAGAAGAACAATTTGATTGGACTATGAAAGTAAACGTTTATGGAATGTTTTATTTAACAAAAGCGTGTCTTCCTCATTTAAAAGAAGGATCTTCTATTATTAATTTATCTTCTATAACTACTTTTAAAGGAGAACCACAATTAATAGATTATGTTACCACAAAAGGTGCCATTGTTGGCTTTACCAGATCTCTTGCAAGAAATCTAGCACTTAAAAAAATTCGTGTCAATGCGATTGCACCAGGATTTTTTTGGACACCACTTCAGCCAAATTGTTGGGTAAAAGAAAAAATTCCAACTCTTGGTGCAGAAGCTGCTATGGCAAGAGGTGCAATGCCTTACGAACTTGCACCAACTTATGTTTTTCTAGCAAGTGACGATTCTAGTTATGTAACGGGTCAAGTAATTCATAATAATGGCGGCGAAATAATGGGATAAAAAAAGGCAACAGATTGCCTTTTTAATCTTTATAAATATTATAAAATGCTTTCTTCTTTGGATAAATAGCGATTTCTTGTAACTCTTCTTCAATACGAATCAACTGATTATACTTACAAATACGGTCTGTTCTTGACATAGAACCAGTTTTTATTTGACCAGTATTATAAGCTACAGCTAAATCTGCTATTGTAGTATCTTCTGTTTCACCAGAACGATGAGAAACTACTGCAGTATAGCCATTATGTTTAGCCATTTCAATAGCCTGAATTGTTTCTGTTAATGTACCAATTTGATTTACTTTAATTAAAATAGAATTGGCAATTCCTTTTTGAATTCCTTGCTTTAAAATAGAAGGATTAGTTACAAACAAATCATCACCTACTAATTGAACTTTTTTTCCTAAGCGATCCGTAAGTTTTTTCCATCCTTCCCAATCTCTTTCTCCTAAACCATCTTCGATTGAAACAATTGGATATTTATTTATTAACTCTTCATACCATAAAATCATTTCATCTGTCGTTTTAGATCCTTGACCACTTTTCTTTAAATCGTATAAATTAGTATTAGAATTAAACAATTCGCTTGCTGCAACATCCATTGCAATAGCAATATCTTCTCCTGGCTTATAACCAGCCTTTTGAATTGCTTCCATAATAAATTCTAAAGGCGCCTCATTATCTTTTAAATTCGGTGCAAAGCCACCTTCATCCCCAACTGATGTAATGTGACCATTTTCATGCAATATTTTTTTTAAATAATGAAATACTTCTGAACCCATTCGAATTGCTTCTCGAACTGACTCTGCTCCAATTGGCATAATCATATATTCTTGAAAATCAATTGAGCTATCTGCATGACATCCACCATTTAATACATTCATCATTGGTACTGGTAAAGTCGTAGCATGATCACCACTCAAATAGCGAAACAAAGATATTCCCATTTCATGAGATGCTGCATGAGCTACAGCAAGGCTAATACCTAAAATAGCATTTGCTCCATATTTTGATTTATCCTTCGTACCATCAGCTTCTATCAAAATTTGATCAATTTTTTCTTGCTCAGTTGCTTCGATTCCAATTACAAGTTTTTGTAAAATTTGATTAACATTAGAAACAGCATTCAAAACGCCTTTTCCAAAAAAGCGATTTGGATCTTGATCTCTTAATTCTAAAGCTTCTCTTTCTCCAGTAGATGCACCACTTGGAACCATAGCAGAACCTTTTATTCCACTTTCTAAAGTGATTTCTACTTCTATTGTCGGATTACCTCTTGAATCCAAAACTTCTCTCGCAAATACTTTTTTTATTTTAGACATATTAACTCTCCTTATATTTTTATTATATCATTAACATGAAGGAAAACAAAATTGAAAAAGCCAACAAATCAATATCGAATACTATTTATTACCTTGACAAAATATTTACATAGTATAAGAACGGCATTTAATGTTTTCTCCGATTAGAATTCTATTCCAATAGACATAACTAATTCCAAAAATCATTGTAATGACAAATAAAATTCCAATTATTTAATATATCTTTTTTCTAATTTCATTTTGATTTCCTAAATCGCTAATGCAATACGATAACCACCACTAACATTAACACTACCATAAAATGATCCAAATTCAAATGATCCTGCACCAATTCCTAAAAGATAAGATCCGCTTCTGGTAAGCCAAGGTTGCTCCGTATATAAATTCCAAGCTTCATTTGAATACCAAGATCCAGATTTTCTAGTTTGTGTGCCAAAAATTTCATTTCCAAAAGGCCCTATTTCGCCAATCGCATCTCCTAATATTCTCCGATTATAATATTCATAATTGGTTCCATATTGATATAAATCATAATATTTCCTATCTGGAAGTGCATGTCCACTTGCACTTCCAGTTTTCCCACAATATGGCCCACTAAAACCACTTGATAAAACAGAATTATTACCTGCACATGGAGATCCATTAGAATGAAGCATCACTCCCATTACATATTCCCAAGCTCCTCCACTCATATCATAAATTCCAGAAATATTTTTTGTAGTACTCGCGTGATATCCAGCTTCCGTATTATATTTTTTGGTATAAGTTCCATCCGTATTTAATGAGGTTCCTTCATAACGATTACAATTTCGGTTATCTCCTGTATATCCACAAGTAGCATCTACTACTGCGCTATAACCAGTAATACAATTGCTATTATTATTTACTCTTACATTTTTTCTAGATCCATAAACACTGTGTTGAAGGTAAGCAACAGCTCCCCATTCTGTATTCTTCATCATATGACTATCATATTCTCTTTTATAGTTGTAACTATTTAAATGGGCATTTGCTACTTGTATATTTCTCCAACTATATACATTGGGTTTGATCTCTACTTTATCGCTATTATATACATTTTGTTGCGCTCCAGTTGTACTGGTTGCTCCTTTATATCCTACTTCAAACTTCCCTACCCAGATTCCTTTCGTTTCAAAGCTTTGGAATGCTGGATGTGTCATGTAATCTCCTACTTTACAGTTTCCAGATGATCCACTTACTCCTGGTGTCTTACATTCTCCTTCTTTATCCACAGTATCGTATTCTCCAAAAATGAGTTCTACATCATGAATTTTAGAAGCATCAAGACTACTAAGACCAGTATAGTTTCCTAAATCCCATAACTTGTATCGATATTTGGGAATCCATACAAAATAGGATTCTATATTACTTTCTGGTATTGTTTCTCCTTTTTTATAGACAATGCTTTCATTTTCTAATATGACTGCATTTGCCCACTTCTGATTTGCATAACTGTACCATTCTTCACTTTCACTTGCTTTTTTTACTGTTCCATCATCTTCAATTGTTACTGGAATTAATCCATTTGCTAACACGGGATCCATTCCATTTAATATACTTTCTTGATATAAATAATGAAATTCGTAACTAGTTATGATATTAACTTTTCCTTTGAAACTAAGATTTCCTGTCACTTCCTTTCCTTTTTCTTCATCTATCCACAAGCGAACTTCATATTCTTTTCTTTCTCTACTTTCTAAACTGCCAACTTCTAATTGGTAAGATCGTATTCCTACTGTTGGCTCTACTCTTTCGCTTAAATAAATACTTGATTTTTCATTCAATTTTACTTTCATAATTTCATCTGGCATCGTACTATTTTCTAATATTTCAAGATTTACTTGATACTTAGCAGTACTATCACATCTATTTTCGATCGCAAATCGATATGGTTTTAAACGATTTCCTTCCAATTCATTCATTGGATACATATTCTCAAGTTTTATATCACTACTCGTATCTTCCTCCAAAATTATTTCAAAGCACTCACTGGTGATGGTATTTTCATTTTCTTCTAAAAAGACAAATGTCCATAGTGCATAACTCATTCCTGATAAGAATAAAACAAGTAAAATACTTCCTGTGATAAACCATATTTTTTTGGACTTCATAATAATACTCCTTAACGATAATATGCTCAAGAAAAAAGAAAATATGAACATAGTATCTTATAACACTAATGTTACCATATTTTCTTATTTAAATTAACAATTTATCACTATTTTTAACATCAATAGACATTTCGTTTCGAATGAGCTAACAAAACTAATTTTATTTTTCTTGCTTTATAATTCTGAAATATAATCTAATAATTTTAAAAACATTCGAATAAAGATAGAATCTAAGCCTTTTTTCTTTAAATGTTTGATCTGGATTCTTTTTTTACGAATATCTTCCTTACTATAAATTACTTCTGCAATAGCTTCTTTTAATCTGGTTTCAATTTGCAAATCACTAATAATCGAATCAATATCATCATTAATAATACGAACAGCATCTATTTCAATATCTTTTCCCTTACAATTTAACGTTAATTGTGAAGTAGTTTTTACATTTTTAACAGAAATAATGAAATCAGCATCTTCCACATATTGATCAAAGGAAATTAAATCCTGATCCATATAAACTTTAACATCATCTGCTTCTCTTGTATTACGAAAACGAATTCGATAATCTCTTTTTTCAGGAATAATACCACTTTTTCCTTCAACTGGACGGATAATTAATGTATAATTATTTTGAAGATAATTATAATCAATCGTAGTCATAATATAATATCCTTGCTCATAAAGAGAACTAAAACCATCATCTTCATATAGATAATAAGTATTACTATATCCTGGAAAAACATGTATTTCCATCGATGTAGGTGGTGTTGTTACATTAATATTTTCTTCAAAATCAGCTAAAGGAATAATACTTCCTTTTTTTGCAAAAACAGGGTAATCTTCATCCTTATAAAAAGTAACATAACGTTTATTACCTGGAAATTTCTTTCCTGTTTTAAAATCATACCATGTCCCTTCTGGTAAGAAAAGTCGAATAATAGACCGATTCATAATAGAATCTTTTTTGGTAGTGATTGGAGCGACGAATAATTCTGTTCCAAAATAATATTCATTTTTAAAATAAGGTTCATCATAAACTTCAGGATTTAAATAATAAAGTGGTTGTACCAATGGAAGACCAGTTTTATGATATTTATAAGCTTCTCCATACAAATAAGGAATCAAACGATGTCTTAATTGGCAATATTCTTTTACAATATGGAGCGTTTTTACATCCCAACGCCAAGGCTCTCTTTTATAATAATGACCCCGCTTAGAAGCAAAACGAAAAATCGGACTAAAAGTAGCAAGCTGTACATATCTCATATAAAGTTCACGATCTTCAATTCCATCTTTATATCCCCCAACATCATGGCTCCACCAACTTATCCCCATATTACTTGCTAAAGAATTAAAATAAGGAAGTAATTTTAAAGTATCCCAACCAACTCTAGTTTCTCCAGAATAAAGTACTGGATATTTATGAGAAACAACTCCTCCATTACGTGATAACACAATCCCTCTTTTATCTTTATATTTTCGATAATTTTCATAATGATAATAATTTAATGCACGCAAAGTATCATTATCTTTTTCATTGTAATAATCAAGCCAGAAAAAATCAATTCCTTTTGCTGTTAAAGGTTCTATTAATTTATCAAAATAACTCATTAACACAAATTTGTCAAAAACTTGAAATGGAATGGTATGTTGTTCACTAAGACCTAAACTATGAGCAATTGATTCATAAGCATCTTCATGCGGCATAATTCCTTCATTCGGATCAATATTTAAACCTACATGAATACCTCGTTCATGCATATATTTAATAAAATAATTCGGATCTGGAAATAAATTTCGATTAAAAGTAAAACCAGTCTTATATAAATTAAGATTATTTTGGTCCTTTAAATGCCAAAATTCTCCTAAAAGTAAAACAGAAAAAGGAATTCGATGTTTTGCAAAATGAATCAATAACTCTTTTGTTTCATCAAAATTATAGATTTCATTTCGGTTCCACCATATGCCAAGAGCATATCTTGGAATTAATCCGGGATATCCAGTTAATTTAAAATAATCTTTTAAACACAATCCAAAATCTCTTCGATAAATAAAAAGGTAAGTATCAATTCTTGGAACATTAGAAGCCATTAAATATCCGTCCGGCATCAAAATAAAAGAATTAGAATCATCCAAAGAAGCAAATCCATCTACACTATATAAACCTTTTTCAAATTTAATTTTTCCGTTATTTTGATCTAAACTAGTAGGAGAAGTTCCAAAATTTCTGGCTTCAGGATGATTAAAATACCACAACTTATCTGTATTTAATAAAGTTACTTTTAAATTAGAATCGGGTGCTAACTTCGTACCAACAAATGGTTTTTCTTTAACATATTGTAATTTAAAATACTTCGTTGTAATTTCTAAATATTTGGCATCTTGATTTACTTGAAAATCAGGTACTTCAAAATTTCTATTTTGAACACGCTCTGTTAGATCATCGAAAAAAATACCATCTTTATGATACTCAAAGCGAATTAAACGCTCAGTCAAAACTGTAATTCGATAGGTTTGGCCTTGAAAAATAGCTTCTGGTTTACTTCGGTTATTAGAATAATCCACATAAAAATGAGGAAAAAAATCATTTTTCATAGCTTCACCTTCTTATTCTATAATTATTTTACCACAAATTCAAACGATTCACAAAAAAATATTTTTATAGAAAATTTGAAAAAGCATTTTCTTTAATTGTTAATAATTGATTTTAATTTCTTATACATGATAAATTAGACTATTCCTAAAATATCGTGTAAAATAAATAAAAGGTGAAAAAATGATAGATAAAAACTTAAAAATTTATATACGAGACAAAATATTACCAATTTATCAAAAAAATGATTGGGCTCACCAAGCATGGCATATTTATGAAGTCATTGAAAGAAGTTTAAAACTGGCTAATAATTTAGATGTGAATAAAAATATGGTTTATACGATTGCTTGCTTTCACGATATTGCATGTTATAAAGGAAGAAAAGAGCATGAAAAGAATTCTGCTAAAATGTTAAAAAAAGATACAAAATTAAAAGAATTTTTTACAGAAGAACAAATAAAATCTATGGCAGAAGCAATTGAAGATCATCGGGCATCTTTAAAAGAAGAGCCAAGAAATATATATGGCAAAATCATATCTACAGCCGATCGATTTACATCTATAAAAAGTCTTTTAAGAAGCACACATAGTTATACACTAGAATTTTATTTTCATTTATCATTAGAAGAAATGTTTCAAACTAGTTATGCATATATTGAAAAAAAATATGGATCCAATGGTTATGGAAAAATATTTCTTCCAAGTAAAGATTTCGAAAATTTTCAAAAAGAAATAGATTATTATTTAAAAAATAAAGATGCTTTTAAAAAAATGTTTTATGAAGTTGATGCTTTTTTAAGAAAAATATACAATTTACCCAAAATAACTCATTATCCTAATAAACGTTACTTCTGTATTGATAATTTTTATAAACAAAAATTTCAAACAAAAGTATTTAAAGTAAGTTTGAATGCAGGATTTAGTTGTCCACATAAAGAAAATGGACCAGGTTGTATTTTTTGTAGCAATGAAAGTGGAGACTTTGCAGGAAATAAAAAAGATAATATAATCACGCAATTTAATGATATCAAGTTTAAAATGCAAAGAAAATGGAACCATGGTAAATTAATAGCTTATTTTCAAGCTGGAACCAATACTTATGCACCTTTAAAAGTATTAAAAGAAAAATATGAATGTGTATTAAAATTACCGAATGTCATTGGAATATCCATTGCAACAAGAAGTGATGCAATCAAAGAAGAAGTATTAGATTATTTAGAATGGTTAAGTACAAAAACATTTTTAACAGTCGAACTAGGCTTACAGTCAATTCATGAAAAATCATTAAAATGGATTCATCGAGGACATACATTAGATAATTTTGAACAAATGGTTTTTCAATTAAAAAAAAGAAAAATTAATACTGTTGTTCACATCATTAATGGGCTTCCTACGGAATCAAAAGAGGATATGCTTGATACAGTAAAATATTTAAATAAATTACCAATTGATGGAATTAAAATACATATGTTACAAATATTAAAAAATACTTCTTTAGAACAAATCTATCAAAAAGAAAAATTTAATCTTTTAACAGAGACAGAATACGTTAAAATAGTATGTGATCAATTAGAATTATTAAATCCAAATATTGTAATTCATCGTTTAACAGGTGATCCAAAAAAAGAAGACTTAGTTGAGCCTTCTTGGGTTTTAAAAAAGTTTATTGTTTTAAACGACATCGAAAAAGAATTAGAAAAAAGAGATTCCTTTCAAGGAAAATTATCGAGTTAATATTTTTGTGATGGAAAAGCCTTTTAACCTAGCCTCCAATGATTTTTCTTCTCCATATTTTTTTTCTATTTTTGTTAAAATTTTTTCTTCCATTTTTTCAATCGATTTCGTTAAATTTTGTAAGTCAATTGAAAAACAATCTTCTTCATGACACAATTTTGAAATCGACTGAAAATAATCTTGTTTTTTGATATATTCCTTTATATTTTTAATATTTTCTTCAACTTCATAAGAGGTTTCTGTATCACTTTTCACAACATACTCTGGATGAGTGATATAAAAAACAAAAAGTAATATTAAACAAACATGAATTTTTCTCATAGTATCACCTATTATTAATATGTGCTAGAAAAAAATATTTAGTTTAACAAGTATTACCAATAAAAAAATAGATATTATAAAACTATATCTATTTTTTTATTAAGCAGCTTCTTCTTCGCTTTCAATTTCATTCATAAGTTGTTCTTGAAAAATTTCACTAATCATATTATATTCTTCTTCTACTAATTCTTCGAATTCAAAAGAACCATCTGGTAATGTTATTCTTCTTAAAATCAAAGAATTTTCTAAAGGATTTTCTTCTTGATCTACTTCAACCAATAAACAATAAGGTTCATCTTTTATCGTTTCCATTTTTAAAAGAGCATAATCTTTATCATCGTCTAATGTTAAAATATCATATAATTCCATTATCTGCTCACTCCCATCTCTTTTACAGTTTCACGAACTTCTTCTGCCAAAAGTGTATTATTACCAATTGGATTAATTTGATCTAATGTTAAGATACCAGTTTCTTGATTATATTTTTTATAATTTTCTTCCGATAATTGAGAAACAACTCCAACACTTTCTAAAATTCCACCATTATTTAATAATTCATCAACATATGCTTGTGCACAATCAGTATTATATGGAACAGAAAATAATTCTTGATTTGGCATTCTTACATTAATTTTTACAATCGTACAAGGTGTTTTTTGAAATTCTTTTTTCATTGAAAGTGGTTTCGTTAAATCAAAAGGATTTTCAAAAATTTGAGCTTGATCAGCTGGTAAAACAACTGACCCAAACCGAGAACAGAAATCGATCTTTTTTTGTTCCTCAATTAATTCCTGATCATTTTTCTCATCTTGTTTTGAAACATTTTTATTTTCATTCTCACGATTCACAATTTTACTTTGAACATGAATTTTATTATTGGCATTATAATTTTCTGCAACAGATTGGCTGAAAGAAGAAGTTAAACTTGCGAAATCTTCATTTAAAGCCTCTTCTGCTACCGTTACAATTTTTTCCCCTAAATCATTTTGATGTGATGAAGTTAAAGCAGCAAGAGAGGAAAGTAATACAGCTCCAACAGTGAAGGTACTTGCAATGGCAATTTTTATTTTTGAAGGCATTTTTTTAATTTTATCTGTTAATGATTTTTTAATATTTTTTACTTTAAATTTTTTCATTTCTTTTTGTTTATTAAGATTTTTTAGTTCATTCATTCTTTTAACACATTCTTGAAAATTATCAAAAGCTTCTTTCGGTATTTCAAATTTTTCTCCAAAAGCTTCTACTGTAACCTTCGGCTGATCTTTCGATAAATGCATTTTTTGAATTAATCTACCATAATAAACAAATTGCATTTCTTTACTGTATCCAAGCACTTCTTTCTCATTAATAGAAAATTTCCTTTTTATTTTTAAAGATTTTATTTTTTCTTCACACTTTTGAACACTAATTAAATAACGTAATGGAATGGAAATAGGATTTCCAAGAATATTACAAGGAAGTTTTGGACTTAAATCTGACCGACTTATCATTCCTATGGCATTACGATAATATGATAATTGATCTTTCTCACTCAAAGTTTCAGCATAGTCAAAATCAATTAATTCTGGCACTCCTTTTAATTGATTTATACTTTCTTTCGCATGTTGATAATAATCTGTTAAAAGTGCAGAAATTTCTACCCCATTCACCAATACATATGGTGGAATTTTCAATTTTTCAATTTGAGCTATTCTATTTTCATAAAAAGAAATTTGTTCTTGTTGATTTAAATTGTTAATTTCTTCTAAATGAATTTGAAAAGTACGTTCTATTATTTCAGAAACAATTTTTTGATAATCTCTATAAAAACAAGCTGCAATCACTTTTTCATTTCCGTTGTAATCAAAAACATGAATTTGAGGCTTTCTTTTATCTGATTCCATACGTAATAATGCATTTTCCAAATAGCTTTTTGCTTGAATAGGATTCATTTCATTTAAAATATTATTGTCAACTGCAACATTAGTCATAGTCTTATGATCAATTTGATTTGATCTTAATTTTATAATGCTAGATAAAAGTGCCATTTCTGAAATAATATTAATAAATTCACCTTTCTTAGCAACAGGTATAACATATTGATAATGTTCAGATCCAATAGTAAATTGATAAACTTTTTGCTTTCCTTCATTAGTTTGCAATTTTTGAATATTATTTCGTAAAGTTTCTATTTGTGAACGAATCTCTTGATCTGTAAATAAAAACTTTTCAAATCCAATATCAGAAGGAGAAAAATCTCCTAAATTTTCCACTTCAGGTTCAACATTTTTATTTTGATATTCTTGTAACTGTTCTAAGTTATTTTTTAATACTTTTTCCATATCATGATGCATTCGAACAAATTTTTCAAAATTAGAAATATTTTTATTTGGAATTAATATTTTTTCTCCATTTAAATCTGTAACTGGTAAAAAATATTGTGAAATATTTTCTTTTGGATATTTCTTTTTAAATTCTTCTTCTGTTATTGAGCCTTGTCTAAAAAATTCTAATTGCTTATTAATTACTTCTAACATGGTAAAATTCTGTATATATTTATTTTTCAATACAGTAAATTCAGCAAGCTCTTTATCTTTTCCTTTTCTAATATAATGATTTGCTAATAAATTTAAAATTTTAAAATATTGAATTGCTGCACGAAATTGTACATTGCTTTTCCAAGATAATTTAGTAGTTTTTTGTAATTCTAAAAATTCATCAAAAGTCTTTTTTAAGCTATCTAATTTTTCTTGCAATTTTTGAAGATTATCAGCATACTTTCCTTGTAAAACATTGTTTTGATAATCTAGTATGCTAAGTTCAATTTCTTTTAATAAATCTTTCATTTTCTCTTCAGAGTCCATTTTTTTCACTCCCTACTATCCTAGTTATAACATAAAGATTTAAGAAGAACAATAAATATTATGACGCATTTTACACAAAAAAATACGGATTCTTTACATACTTTAAAAAACAAAGCAAATCATCAAAAGAAATGCAAATAGTTACAGTATTTGTAAGAGGATGTAATAAAAGATTTTGATCTATCAATTCTTTATCTATCAAAACCGAAATGGTTCCATCATTGTAAATAAGTCCAAATGGAGTTACACCTCCAGTTGTTACATGTAAATGATCTATTAATTCTTACATTGATGCAAAAGAAAGTCGAGAAGTTTTAAGATAGTTTTAATAATATTTCAAATCTCCTTTTTTCTGATCGTTCAACAAAATAAAATAATAATGATTATCTTTATCTTTTAAAAATAAATTCTTACAACCGATGCCATTTAAATGATCTTTGATAAATTGTGCTTCTTCTACTGTAGAAACTGGTTTGTGATCAAATTTTTGATACGTTAAGTGAAGTTTTTTTAATAAAATAAATAATTCATCCATCATGCTTTTCTTTCCTTTATAATATCATCTTCTTTTAAATTGCCAATTAACAAAGGTGAATTTACATCATGATGAAAAACATTATCATGAATTTTTGTTTCATCATAATTCGCATAACAATATTTACAATAATGTTTACAACTATTATAAAAACCAATATCTGTCATTTGAACACAATTACAGTTTTCATTATTTCTTGCTTTCCATTTTTTAAATTTCGTTTTACCAGTTAACTGACTTGCTAAAATCTCATCCACACAATCTCTTTTTTGAAAACCACATTCCATAAAATGATTTTTTTCACTACATGTTTGAATCGTTATATTGTGTTTCTTAGCAGATTTTGCAAAGGAAAGGGCAAGTTCTCTTTGTATATCATCTGTTATTTCGATTAAATTTAAAATGGAAGCATGGTTTTTAACATTTTTATAAATATCTATAAAAGAAATAATAATAGTATTGACATAACCATCCAAAACTTGACATAATCTAGCAAAAGCCTTTTTGTGATAAGTAAGAGAATATTTTGAATTAATTAAAATAGGATCATATCTTACATAAACAAATTCAGATCCAATTCTTTTACTAATAAATTGAATTGCTTCTAACACTTTCCTTTTATCCGGAACATTTGGTTCTATATCATTTTGATAAGCAGTTAGTGTGATTTGAATAACATAAGGATGCTTTATTTCTTCCAAAATGGTTAAAAAGGGTATGGGATTTTTTGTACAAAATACAATTGCTTCCACATTCGAAAAAGAAATTCGATTAACAAGCTTAGGATAAAAAGGATTTCTTACCATAAAAAAGCCTTCTTGATAACGCTTTAAAAACCAAGAGCTATAAAAAGCAATAATGTCTGTTCTCCCACTTACATTTAAAATCATTTTTCTCACTTCCAAAGTGTAATTTGTTAAAAACTGATTCAGTATATTAAAACATCATTTTTTGGAATCAATTAGAATAGTTGTAGGTCCATCATTTACTAAATGAACTTTCATATCAGCTCCAAAAACACCTTTTTTCGTTATCACAAATTGATTTAATTTTTGACAAAACAAATCATACAACAAAATGGCTTCTTCCGCTTTCATTGCATTATAATAAGATGGACGATTTCCTTTGGTAGTGTCTCCATATAAAGTAAACTGACTAATACATAAAATTTCTTTTTTTTCATCTAAAATGCTTTTATTCATGATATGATTCTCATCTTCGAAAATTCTTAAATGAATTATTTTTTTGACTAAATAATCAATATCTTTTTCGGTATCATCATGCGTGAATCCTACAAGAATAAGTAAACCTTTATCAATAGATGATATCATTTTTTCTTCCACTTTCACACTAGAATTCAAACATTTTTGTACGATCACTCTCATAAAAATTATTGATCCAATTTTTGATGTAATATTTCTTTTGTGACCACAGGATTCGCTTTTCCTTTTGTATTTTTCATAACTTGACCTACAAAATAATCAAACAGACGATCTTTTCCACTTCGATATTGTTCTACTTGTACTTCACTATAACCAATGATTTCATCAATCAATTTTTCAAGTTCTGAAGTATCTGAAATTTGGGCATTTTCAAGACTAATAAAATGGTTAGGTTCTTTTTCTTCTTCTAACACTTGTAAAAATACTTCTTTCGCTTGTTTCGATGAAATGACACCCTTATTCTTTTGGTCAATAATATACTTTAGCATTTCTGGAGTTAAATAAACATCTCCTAATTTTAAATCATTTTTATTTAAATAGGCAATTACTTGTACATTAATCCAATTACATGCTTCTTTTGCATCCATTCCAAGACGTACACATTCCTCAAAATAATCAGAGATTTCTTTTTCTTTTACCAATATGGTTGCATCATAATTACTAAGACCATAATTCGTAATATAGTCTTGTTTTCGTTCCATACGTAGTCTTGGAATTTCTTTTTTGATTTCCTCTAGCCAACTATCTGTAATTTTATATTTTGGAATATTTGGTTCTACAAAATATTTATAATCAATAGCATCTGCTTTACTACGCATTCGAATTGTGGTACCTGTTTCTTCATCAAAACGTCTCGTTTCTTGTTCTACCTCATGGTAACGTCCTTTATCTTTTAATTCACTTTGACGTTTGATTTCATAATTAATGGCATCAAAAACATTGCCAAAAGAATTAATGTTTTTCATTTCTACACGTGTTCCTAACTCTTTCGCATTTGGTTCCATAATAGAAACATTAACATCACACCGAACTTGGCCTTTTTTTGTATCAGCTTCAGAAATATTACAATATTGATAAATACTCTTCATATGTTCTAAAAAAGCAACAGCTTCTTCTGCAGAATGAAAACAAGGTTCTGTAACCAGTTCTAAAAGAGGCACTCCAGCACGATTATAATCAATAACAGAAGTATTATATAAATGATCCATACTTGCTGAATCTTCTTCTAAATGAATATCGTGAATTTGAACTGGGATTATTTTATCGCCGCATTCAATTTCAATTCTACCATTCGTTCCAACTGGATTTGTAAACTGAGTTGTTTGATATCCTTTTGGTAAATCTGGATAATAGTAATTTTTACGATCAAACATCAAAAATTCAGAAATTTCACAATTTAAAACCATTGCCATTTTAATAGCATCTTTAACACATTTTTTGTTTAAAACTGGTAAAGTTCCAGGAAATGCCATATCGATTGGACTTACTAAAGAATTGGGAAGTTCCGAATAACTATTTTTTCCTCCTGAAAATACTTTGGAATTCGATTTTAATTCACAATGCATTTCCAGACCAATCACAGCTTGATATTCCATTTACTTTACCTCCTTTGCAATTTGATTTTTATAATCCATAAAAGATTCAATTCCATAAGCAATATTTAAAACATTTTCATCATCATAACAATTTCCTGTAATATTAAGACCAACAGGAAGACCATCAATAAATCCAGATGGAATTGTGATTGATGGAAAACCACCAAAATTTCCAACTTGTAAATGTTCTTCTAATGCCATCATGTCAAGAGACAAAATATCTTTGGAACCTTCAAGTGGCTTAGCTACACCAGTTCCAACAGGTAAAATAATGGCATCGTATGTTTGAAATAATTCTTTCCAAGTATTCACTAATAGTCTTCGAACTCGTTGAGCATTTTTAAAATATCGTTCTTGATTTTCACGTTGTAAAACATAAGAACCAATGACAAATCTTCTTTTAATTAGTGAAGAAAAACCTTTCGTTCGATGATCTTTTATAAGATCGATATAATTTTCCCCTTCACCTCGAGGGCCAAAACTAAGTCCTGTTAAATTACTCATATTACTAGTTGCTTCTGCACAAGAAAGAATAATATAAGTAGAAGCAATTGCATTTAATAATGTTTGATCCACTGAAACTTCTTCCACTACCACTCCATTTTGTCGAATAAATTCAATTTTTTTCATAAAGTTATCCAAATGTTTTTTTAATTCATCATTAGTTTGTTCAAAAGAGTCTATATCACATAATTCTTTAATATAACATAATTTTTTCGAAGTTATTTTTCCATCGAGCGCTTGAAATAAATGAATGTTTTTAGAATCCCAAGAAGTCATATCTTTTGGATCTTTTCCTTTCATAACATCCACAACTATTGCTGAATCCATAACACTTCTTGCTAAAACTCCACATGTATCTAAACTGGAAGCAAAAGGAAACACACCATAACGACTGATCATTCCATAAGTTGGTTTATAACCAACAATTCCACAATAAGCAGCTGGTTTTCGAATGGAATCACCAGTATCAGTACCAAGAGCATAAGGATAAACTCCAGCAGCAACTGCAGCTGCAGATCCAGAACTGGATCCAGCACACATGCGAGTCGTATCCCAAGGATTTAGAACTGTACCAGTATGACATGTTGTTCCACTACCACCCATTCCAAATTCATCACATGCAGTTTTATTTACCATAATAGCACCCGCATCATTTAAATGTTCAATTGCCGTTGCATTAAAAAAAGGAACATAATCTTTTAAAGTATTGGAAGAACCTGTTGTTAAAATATCTTTTGTAGAATACATATCTTTTACGCCATATGGGATACTAGATAAAAAATTGTCAGTTACTTCTACTGGCTTAACGTCTTCCAAAATTGTCACAAATGCATTACAAGTTTTTTTCACTTCTTTGGATAATATAAGAGACTCTTCTACCAATTCTTGACTTGTCACATCACCATTTTTTAACATCTCATGCAATTCTAGAATGGATTTATTCATGTATTTCATTATCCCACCACCTTTGGAAGCTCAACTTCTCTTCCACTTACAACATCTGCATTTCGAAGCAAATCATCAATTGGAATTTCTTCTTCTGATACATCTTCTCGTAATTCTACAACAAAATCATCCAAACAATGAGTCATTGGTTCTACCTTTTCTATATTTGGAATTTCCGTCACCAAATCACATTGTTGATCAATAATATCAAATTCCTCTAATACCATTTGATTTTCTTCTTTTGTCAATCCAATTAATAATTTATTGGCATAATCATCTACCATTTCTGGTGTAAATTTATTCATCTTCATTCTCCTTTTACTTACTTTTTCAAATTTCTTATCCTATGATGTCTTTTAATTTTTATCTACCTTAAATATAAGAAAAAAGAAACTTGCTTCATTTTAAAATGATTGTAATCAATTCAGTTGCATCCTTCACTCTTTCATTAAAACACAAAATCGAATAATTGCCAATATGATCTACAACATTTACTGAAATAATATCTTTTTAAAATAATTTAAAGAAGTTATTTAAAGTATTGATAAATCTATCATATTAAAAAAAGAGTCTCAAAAAAGACTCCAAAATATTATCCCAATGCGACATCTAAAATCATCATAATAATAAATCCTATAATTAATCCCAATGTTGCCAAATTTTTATGATCTGTAATTGATTCTGGTAATAATTCTCTTGCAACCACCGCAATCATTGCTCCTGCTGCAAAAGAAAGTAAAAACGGCAAAATACTACGAATGGTTAATACCAATACCACACCAATTACAGCAGAAATTGGTTCTACTAAAGCAGAAGCTTGACCATACATAAAACTTTTTAATCTAGAATATCCTTCATTTCTTAATGGTAAAGAAACAGCAGCACCTTCGGGAAAATTTTGAATTCCAATTCCCAAAGCCAACATGATAGCCCCAATTAAAGTAACACCTGGAACTCCCATTGCTAAGCCACCAAAGGCAACTCCTACACTCATTCCTTCTGGAATATTATGAATGGTAATTGCCGAAACTAGTAGAATACTTCGTTTTAAAGATTCTGCTTTTTTTGTTTTCTTTTTCTTTTTTAAAACCTTATCTAAAAATTTATCTGATAATAAAACAAAAAGTCCTCCTACAATAAATCCTAGTGTTGGTAATATCCATGGAATAAATCCAAGCTCTACAGATAAATCTATAGATGGAGACAATAAAGACCAAAAAGAAGCTGCAATCATAACTCCAGCACTGAAGCCTAAAATTGTACTCAACACTTTTTTATTTAACGTTTTAAAAAAACATACCATTAAAGCACCTAAAGCTGTAACACCCCAAGTAAATGTAGTTGCAAGAAGGGCCTGTATTACAGGATTTAAATTTGCAAACCAACTCAATGAAATTCCCCCCACATTACATCATATGAGTAATAAATAGACTTGCTACAAATTAGATATTTTTAATATATTCAATAATCTGATCTCTTGTTTTATAAACTCCTAACTTATCCACATTGATTAATAAATCATAATTATTCCAATTTTTCCATTCTCGATTAGTATAATATTCATAATGCTTTTCTCTTTTTTTATCAATCTTTTTCATTTTTAAAAGAGCATTTTTGGAATTCAATCCATAATATTTTATGGCACGATTTATTTTCGATTCATTATCACTATATAGAAAGATTTTAAAAACATGTGGTTCATCTTTTAAAATATAGTCTGCACATCTTCCTACAATGACACATGATTTTTTAGAAAGATTTTGAATTACTTTTTGCTCTGCAACAAATAATAAATCATCATTATTATGAATAAATTTTGCATTCTTATTTTGTTCATCGATTTTCTTGATATAACTTTCTGATAAACCAGATTCTTTCGCACTATATGAAATTAATTCTTTATCATAAAAAGGAACACCTAATTTTAGAGCTAATAGTTTACCAACAAAGCGGCCACCACTTCCATATTCACGTGAAATAGTAATTACAATATGCTTACCTTGATAATGAAAATCAGATTCTTTTTCTATTGTTTTATTTTCATCATATGGTTCTTTTGACAAGTTATGAATTTCTGTTGCAAAAATAAAAATACAGAAAAGAAAACAAAAAGCATCTGCAATAGGACCCGCGTATAAAACTCCATAAATCCCTTTGTGAAGTCCAATACTTAAAAAACAAGCAATGGGAATAAAAAGAATAATTTGTCGTGTAAAAGAAACCATCGTTGCTTTTAAAACATGTCCAAGAGATTGAACTACAATACTTGTCGTTATCTCCAAAGCATTAAAGGCAATTAATAACATAAAAGATCGGCTGGTTAAAATGGCGAATTCCATAAATAATTCATAATTGGCATCATGAGGAGAAATAAACGCACTTACTAAAATTCTTGGAAAAAAAACAAACATAAAATTAAAGAAAATTCCGACCAAAAAATTAATGATTAAAACTTTTTTTAAAGTCTCTTTTACTCTTTCCCGATTTTCAGCACCATAATTAAATCCTATAATTGGTTGAGCTCCAATTGCAATTCCTAAAATGGTTGCAATATATAAGCTATTCACTTTTGAAATAATTCCGTAAACAGAAAGTGGAACTTCAGCTCCAAATTTTGAATCTACTCCTAGTTTTGTTAACATATTATTCATGAAAACAAACAAAACCAATACGGTCATTTGCGTAATAAAACTAGATAGTCCTAATCCTAAAACTCGAAATATAGAACGATTTGGAATAAAATCTTTTTTCGTTAATGAAATACTTTTCATTTTTGGAATATATAAAATTGCCATTCCAAACGAGACAATTTGCCCCATAACGGTTGCAATTGCTCCTCCTTTAACTCCCATAGAAAATCCAAAAATAAAAATAGGATCTAAAATTAAATTAATTATTGCTCCTACTACTAACAAAATCATTGCATATTTTGGACTTCCATCTGCGCGTATTAAATTCGATAATACCGTATAAACAATAACAAAAGGAGCACCAATTGATATGATCTTTCCATAATTAAGAGCATAAGAATAAACACTTTCAGTACTTCCAAAAAAAGGAATCAACACTGGTAATGTCAAATAAGACACAATTCCTACTACAAAAGCAATGAAAAAAGTAATAGTAATCGAACTTCCCAAAGTACTACTTGCTTCCTCTTTTTTTCCCTCTCCTAATTTTAAAGATAAATTTGCACTTGCACCATTTCCTATCAACGATGCAATTGCTCCAAAAATAAGGACAAGAGGAAAAATAACATTCGTTGCAGCATTTCCAACTGTTCCAACACCTTTTCCAATAAAAATTTGATCAACAATATTATAAATAGAATTTATTAACATGCTAATTACACAAGGAACAGCAAAGGATAATAATAAACGATTTATATTGTCTTTTCCTAAATCTAATTTTTTCATTAAAATACCTCCAAACTAAAACACCGATACATTGTAGCACAAATAAAATTTTTATGTAAGAAATTTTTTCATCAAATAACATAAAAAAATAAGTTATGTATTTCAAACTTATTTTTCAAAAATTGGTTCTTGTACTATTATTTTTTTCATATCATAATCTATCATTACCTTGCAACCATAAGGCAAGATACAACGAGGTACAGCATGTCCAAAATTAACATTATACAAAACAGGAGTCTTTAAATCATTAAATATTTCTTCATAAACTTTTTTATATTCTTCATAATAGATTTCATCAATTGGTTTTCCAATGATAACTCCTTTTATCGATTGCAATATTTTTCTGTTTTTAAATTCCAATAGCATATATTCTAATTCTTTAGGAGAAACTTTTGCATCCGAAGTTTCCAAAAATAATATTTTTTCTTTCCATTCTTCTATGCTTGGCAATATTTGATATTCTTCATAAATTTTCGCACTTTCCCCATGCATCGCCTCATAAAAACTTTCAATACATCCTCCATATAAAGTTCCAACAACTTGACCAGTTCCATACAAAGTTTCAAATCCATGTATTTCTTTTGCTTCTATTCTTGGAATTCCTAGTTCACTTTCTGCATAACATTCACGATCAAAATACCAAACAGGACTAGAAGTAATTTCAAAATTATTTTCTTCTAAAAAAAATTTTTCAAAATACATTTTGGTATAAGGAAGCATAGTTTGATCCAATTCTGCAATGTCAACCAAAAAACACGGCCCATAAAATGTAGACAAACCGATTTTATATAACATTAAATGATTATTAGTCGAATCTGAAAAACCTGTAAAAATTTTAGGATATTTTAAAACAGCTTCTTTAAATTCCGAATCTTCCATTAAATATGGAATTGTTTTATAAGTATCATTTCCACCAATGGCACAAATAATTCCTTTAATACTATCATCTAAAAAAGCAGCTTTTAAATCACTAGCACGGAATTCTGGATGTTTTTCTAACTCATCCAACTCTTTTAATGAATTAGGCATAATAACTGGATCAAGTCCGTACTCTTTTAATCTTTTTATTCCTAAATCGAATTCATGTTTACAAAAAGGCATACCAAGAAGACCTCTTGATAAACTAACGATTGCAATTTTATCTCCTTTTTGTAATGGTTTTGATTTTACCATATTCGTCTCCTTTACTCATTTATTTTTTTAATTTAATTGGATGTCTGATGACTGTTTTTAATCTATTTTGATCTACTCTTCTTGGATCACTCAAATAAATTTCATGATGATATCGCTGATCTGAAAAATCTAACACATAACCATTTTCTTCCATATATTCATGCATGAGAGCAACTGTCTTCGGTTCTTCATCATAGGGTCCAATATGCATGCACTGAACACATTCTTCTTCAAAATAAGTTAAAAATTCTACTTTGGAATAATCGATATTTTTCTTTTTTGTAGCTTCTTTTATAGCCCATTCAAAATCTTTTTTTGTTACAAAATCAGGCAATCGAATTAATGAAATAAAATTTAAGTCTTCTTTTCTTTGATAATCAAAACCTATTGTATCATCTTGCCACCAGAATCCTTCTAATGGCGGTACCACATATGAAAAGTAACCATCTATTTTATAACTTCCTTTATAACTCATTTTAATAGTAAAAGCAATTCCATATAAAAGTCCAATGGAATTTTTATATTCACCATTTTCATCATTTGGATTTCCTTTTCCTCTAACTGCCAAATAATTCATTTTTGGAATGGTTACAATACCAGGTTTATCTTTCGGTAAATAAAATTCTTTATATTCTTTTTTATAATCAAAAGCCATTTTTTATACTCTTTTCTAAATATTACTTTACAGTACAATGATAGTGAGGATTTGTACAAGTGCACTTCCATCTTTATTTGTTCCAAATTGTTCTTCGGAAGCAAAAGGCATCCCACAACTTTGACATATTTTGTTACTCATTTTTTCTTTTCTCCAAACAAACATAATTTCTTAAATAATTTCATTTTCAATTGTTTTATGAAATTGAATCAATTGCTGTTCTACTTTCAAAGCAATATCACGTCCAGTTAAATTAACGTTTTCTTTTCCTAAAGTAAATGATAATTTTTTAAAACCTCCACGAGGACCTACATATTTTATAATATTCGTAGCATCTTTTAACTTTTCGAAACATTCCATTTCTTTTTTTTCTAAAAAAGATAAATATTCTTTATCAATAATCACCAGTTTATCCAAAACAATAGCAATTAGACAGTCAATTTTTTCAAAGTAAACATCAATTACAGCAGTGTATGTCTCATCTTTATAAGCGTTTCCTATTGTATATCCTTCTAAACCACACACTAAGCCTTCTTTATAATGTTCTAAATTTGAATTTAATTTTACTTTAATTCTAATAAAATAATCTTGAAACATAATTTTTAATCCTATTCTTCTATTTTATTTTTTGATAAATTCTTTCACACGATTTACAAGTAATTTTCATTTCATAATGAGTTATTTTATTTTCTAATAATGTAATTAAAGGTTCATGATCCTTTGGACAACATAACCTATTATTTACGGTAATTAATTCATCACTACAATTTGTTCCTAAATTACTATCTACAAAGTCTAATAATATACTTCCATGATTTCCACATTTACACTTATAACTCAATTCCAATTTATCATAAGTGGAATAACATAAATATCCAATATTTTCATTACATTTTTCACAATACATCCAACCACCATAATTGGTTGCTAATCTAACATCGACCAATTCTTTATTCTTTATACTTCTAGCCATAATTTATCTCCTTAATCTATCTTTCTTTTTTAGCATGTGAATTATTATTTACCTTTTTTCATTTTTTCTGATCCAGATTTTTAAATCATATGTGCTGTAATAATTGTATAAGAAGAGGAATGAATAGTTATTTTTATATTATCAATTTCACAATACCAATTTTTTCCTCGTTGAGATATTTTACAATAATTATCTAAAACTTTATTTTTACAGTAAAGAACTACGTTTTCTGTATTTAATTTAAGATTTTTCTTAATTCTCTCTACTCCCATTTCAGTAGTATGAACTTTATCAATGTTTAATAGCAACACTTCACGATTCATAAATATTCCTTAATATCGAATAAAATAGTAAATGACATAAATCCAACTCATTAATCCATGAATAATGGCCCATCCAATTGAATGCCAATTCACATAACTAATAACCATAGCTAATGCACTGCCAAAAGTAATTCCAGACTTAACACCGTTACTTACAGCATTTTTTTTATCTTTCATCTTCGTAGCTCACTTTCTAATCAATTTTGTTAACTTTTGATCACCACATCATTTTCTTTTTAAAAAAATGATAATTCATTCATTTTTACTTTTTTGATATGTTTTTATCATATCATTTATTTTAAAAAAATCCTACATTTATCAGTAAAAGCTTTGCATCATTTTAATAGTTTTATACACATGTGTATCAATTTCCATAGTATTTTCATGATTATTAAGTAGTTTTGCACAAGTTCTTCACCATCTTTATCCTTATAAAAAGTGTTTTATTGCTTCCAAAATGGCTCATATTTGAACATTTGAAACACTCATTTAAATTATTTAAAATTACTTTTATAATCAATACTAGCTAACTTTGCTTGTTTGCACAAATCCTTTGTTTGTATTTTATATTGTTTTCCATCTTTTATTGTATCAGTTCCACATTGTCTAAATTCAAAACTAGCGTTTTTTCTGATACATTGTTCTCTAATATCTAATGCCTAATCATAATGAAATATTCTAGCATTTAGATCAGATTCTCCACCTACTACAACCAATTCTATCCCTTCAAGATATTTTTCAATATCTATTTTTTCTAATAATGGTTGAGCTGTTATGCATTTATGCTTAATTGGTAAATCTTTCTTTTTTTGATTTTCAATCGTACAACACACAACCGCATTATCATATCCGTCATTCCAATCATTTGGGATACATTTCATAAATCGATCAATTCTTTTTGTTAGAAACAAGAATGTGCAATCTTGCCTTTTTTTTATCATGTTCCAACATTCATTTCTCCACTCATCTGCTTCTTCAATCAGAAAATCAGTAGAAAAACATAAATAAATCAGTCCAGATTTCATTTTAAACTCACCATTTTTTGTTTTCTCTAGTGGTTTTTCGAAATCCAATTTTAATTTCACTGCAACTTACAATAAAATGACCAATTTTACTAATTCAAACGAAATTTCAAAAGAAATGTTATTTTTTACTTATGATGAATTTAAAAAGTTTATTTCAGTAGAAGATGATATTTTACATAAAACTATGTATGAAACTTTATTTTATTGTGGTTTAAGGCGTGGTGAACTTCGTGGTCTTACTTGGAATGATATTGAT
>CAOJNP010000018.1 GCA_948439995.1 uncultured Erysipelotrichaceae bacterium
GTACAACAAATAATATTTCTGGAATCTATGATATGAGTGGAGGATCATGGGAATACATGATGGGAGTTATGACCAATCAAAATGGATCACCTTGTGCTGGAAGAGATTCTATTTATTCCAGTGGTTTTTCTGGACCATATTGTTATACAAGTGGAACGGCTTCTGGTACTTCTTTTCCAGATCAAAAATATTATGATACTTATCTATATGGAACAGATGATGAGCATTATAACCGTCGTATTTTAGGAGATGCGACAGGTGAAGTAGGGGCTTTTGCAAATATAGTATATGGAAATCAAACAAGACAATTGGGTTCGTGGCATCAAGATGAATCCTGGTTTGTATTTCATGTTCAACCATGGGTTATGCGTGGTAGTGGAAGTTATCTGGGTTCGGATGCTGGAGTGTTTGCTTTTGATCGCGATTATGGCGATAAATATTCTACTTTTAGCTATCGTATTGTTTTGGCAATCTAATTTTGAAAAGTAAAAAAAGAATTTATTTTCTAAACTGAATTGATTAGAAATTTGATATATTACTTTTATCATTTTGTGATAGAAATTCGGTGGAAAAGAATATAAAATTCATACATTGGAATTAATTGTTTGAAAATGGATGTTTTAAAATATATTTTTATAAGGATATAAAAAATTATGCCTTGCAAGAAAAAACGCAAATAAATATTAAATGAATTTCTTTAAGTGTTATCATTGATAGAAATGTTTTTTCTTGCAAAACTGTAGTTTTTGATGTATTATTTTTGGAGTTAGAAGCGAAGGTTGTGTTTATATGGATAAAATTATTAATGTTGCAGTAGTAGCTCATGTTGACGCAGGAAAAAGCACTTTAGTTGATGCATTATTAGAGCAAAATGGTGTTTTTTCTAGTCATGAAGTGGTAGAAGAACGTGTCATGGATAGCAATGACTTAGAAAAAGAACGTGGTATTACAATTTATTCTAAAAATTGTTCTATTCGTTATCAAGATTATAAAATTAATATTGTTGATACTCCAGGTCATGCTGATTTTTCAAGTGAAGTTGAACGAGTTATTCGAACAGTAGATACGGTTGTTTTAATTGTAGATTCATCTGAAGGTCCTATGCCTCAGACAAAATTTGTATTAAAAAAAGCGTTGGAACAAAATTTGAAACCAATTTTATTTATTAATAAGATTGATAAAAAAGATGCAAGACCAGAAGAAGTAGTTGATATGACATTTAATTTATTTATGGATTTAAATGCAAGTGACGAACAACTTGATTTTCCAATTATTTACGGAATTGCAAAAGAAGGTATTGTGGGATATACACCAACAAAAATGGAAGAAAATGTTGTTCCACTTTTGGAAACAATATTGAAACAAGTTGAACCATTTGCTGGAAGTGAAGATGATCCGTTACAATTTCAAATTTCAAATTTAGATTATGATGATTATATTGGAAGGCTTGGAATTGGACGTGTAAACAAAGGTTGTATTAAAAGTGGAGAGACTGTTTCATTGGCTAAAAATAATGGAAGTATTGAATCGTTTCGTATTTCCAAATTGTTTGTAACAGAAGGTATTCAACGAGTTGAAAAAAAAGAAGCATATTTTGGTGATATTGTAACAATTGCTGGATGTGCTAATATTTCTATTGGAGATACTATTTGTGATAAAGACCATGTCGAATCTCTTCCTCCAATTTTGATCGAAAAACCAACTTTATCGATGAATTTTTTAGTAAATGATGGACCATTTGCTGGACAAAGTGGTAAATTTTTAACGACACGACATATTAAAGAACGTTTGGAGCGAGAACTGCAGACCAATGTAGGACTTTTAGTAGAAGAATTATCAGGGACAGATGGTTATAAAGTGAGTGGACGTGGAGAACTTCATTTATCTGTTTTATTAGAGAATATGCGTCGTGAAGGCTATGAACTTTGTGTTTCAAAACCAGAAGTTTTACTAGAAGAAATCGATGGAAAAAAATGTGAACCGTTTGAACGAGTAATAATTAATTGTCCTGGAGATTATCAGGGAACTATTATTAATGATTTACAAGAGCGAAAAGCAACTTTAGAAGTGGTAACAACCGATACAGATGGAAATGCTCATTTGGAATTTTCTGCTCCTACTCGTGGGTTAATTGGATATCGTAGTGCTTTTATTACTAATACCAAAGGGGAAGGAATTATGGTTCGTAGTTTTGAACAATACAAACCTTACGTTGGCCCAATTAATGGCAGAAAAAATGGTGTTTTAGTTTCTATGGAAAATGGAAAAGCATTAGGTTATTCTTTATGGAATTTACAAGATAGAGGTTCATTAATTATTGAACCTGCTACTGAAGTGTATATTGGTATGATAATTGGAATTCATAATCGTGATAACGATTTAGATGTTAATCCATGTAAAAATAAAAATTTAACGAATACACGTTCCAGTGGTGCTGATGAAGCGATTAATTTAACAAAAGCAAAGAAGTTTACTTTAGAAGAAGCATTGGAATTTATTGAAGAAGACGAGTATGTAGAAGTTACTCCAAGTGAAATTAGAATCAGAAAGTCTATTTTGGATCCAAAGTTACGTTATCGTAATAATCGTTAAGCATAAGATGAAATTTTATGCTTTTCTTTTTTAAATCTTATAGATGTCTTTAAAAATATGATATTTTAAGATATAATTATTATAATTTAAAGAGGTGGATCATGAATAAAATAAAAAAACTATGGAAAGAAAATCGTGTGATGTTTGTTCTAGCAATCGTTATTTTAATATGTTTTTTAATTATTATGGGAGTGATGTTCAAGTATTTTTTTGGTACTTCCAGTTCTAGCTATGGTAATCGTTTAGATGATATTTCAACTCTTCCTTTTGAAGAAGTTGACAAAAATAAAATGATTGATTATTTGAGTTCTGAACACACAAAAAAAGTTTCGATTGATGTGAAAGGTAAAGTTATTTACGTGGTTGCTGTTTTTGATGAGACAATTTCATTAATTGATGCACAAAATAAACTGGTAGATGCCTATCAAGAAATGGATGGAAAGTATAAGAAACTATATGATTTTAATGTCACAGTATCTCAGGATCCTTCCCAAGTTGATGCTTATACATTAATGGGTGCTAAAAATGTAAGTAGTGATAATTTTATATGGAGTAATAATTCTCCAGTAGAAGATGGAGAATAATATGAAAAAATCAAGAAAATTAATTTTTTGGACCGTTTTACTATGTTCTCTTTTCAGTTTGGCAATTTATATTCTTTTTCGGATATTAAATGATCCAACTAGATTAACTCCACTTGAAAATGAATGGCTTAATAGTAATTTAAATAAGGTTTTAAATGTTTCTGTTGTTAATGATTCTAATGTTTTTGGTTCTAAGGGTGTCGGAATTTTTTATGATTTTGTATCAGATTTTTCAAGTGAATATAGTTTAAAAGTAAATTCCATTACTTATAAAACTAGTGAAACTACAAACGGTGTATCATTTGGAATCTCTAATGTTTTACGTGCAAATGAAATTAATTTTTATCAAGATCACTATGTTTTTGTTTCTAAGAAAAAAGAACTCATATTAAATTCTCAAAATATAAAAGAAAAAAAAGTAGGGATTTTAAGTAGTAATCTTTCTTATGTACAAGAATCAATTGATGTTGCTCCTTCTTTTGTTTCTTATAATACAAAAGAAGATTTGATCAAAGCTTTGGATGATGGAGTAGAAATTCAAGCTATAATAGTTCCTAGAATGGAATATTTAGATGTGATTCTTTCTAAAGATTATCGGATTAATTATCATTTCTCATCGATTGCACGTTATTATAATATGACATTAGATATGGATGGGAATCCTTATTTTAGCAATGTTTTAAAAAAATACTTTCAACGATGGAAGCAAATGAAATTTAAAGATTCTTACTATAAGCAAGAATTTCAAACTTTTATTCAAAATTTGAATATATCGCAAGCAGAAGTAGATCGTTTACAAAGTGTAACTTATCATTATGGTTTTGTTAATAATCAACCCTTTGAAATTTTAACTGGTGGAAACTTTGGTGGAATTGTTGCAAGTTATTTAAATGAATTTTCTAGATTTAGTAAGATAGATTTTAGTTTTAAGCGGTATTCCAATTATAAAAAATTAGTTACTGATATTAATAATAAAAAAGTAGATCTTTATTTTGAATATTATAATTTTACATCTGAAGGAAACGATTTACCAACGAATTTATTGTTAGCTTACGATATTTTATTACCAGTCGAGAATTCTTTGGTTGTCTCATCGTTTAAATCGTTAAAAAATGAAACAATTTATGTAGAGGATAATACATTATTATCCAGTCGTTTAAAATCTATATCAGATTTGTCTATTGAAACTTATGAAGGTGAAAAAGGATTAAAAAATGTTGTCAAGAAAAAAGGCATTGTTATTATGGATCATGAAAGAAGCAAATATTACCAAGATAACATTTTAAAAAATTATACCGTTCGCTATACTAGTAAATTAGAAGCTATATATAATTTCCGATCTACTTCAAATGATGTTTTTCAAAAATTATTTGTTCGTTATTTTAATTATTTAGATGAAAATTATATGAGTAATGTAGGGATTTATCATTATGTTGCTACGATGAAAAATGGTACTATTTTAGGAAGAATTGCAGAATATTCTATTTCTATTATTATAATTACAATGATTTTAATCTATGTTATTTATCGGTCTACCAAACACATTCATTTTATTAAAAAATTAAAGAAAGAGGATAAATTAAAATATATTGATCAATTAACAAGTTTAAAAAATCGTAATTATTTAAATGAAAATATTTCAATATGGAATAAGAATACGATATATCCACAAACTATTATTGTAATTGATTTAGATCGTTTACATGATATTAATGATACTGTAGGTTATGATGAGGGAGATAAACAAATTAAAGCAGCTGCAAATATATTAATTAAAACACAATTAGATAATACAGATATTATGCGAACAGATGGAAATGAATATATGATCTATTTAGTTGGTTATCAACAAAAGCAAGTTACCAATTATATTTATAAATTAAATCGAGAATTTAAAACTTTACCTTATGATTTTGGTGCTAGTATTGGTTATAGTATGATTGATAATGATATGAAATCCGTTGAAGATGCTATTAACGAAGCAATTGAAGATGTAAAAAAACAAAAAGAAACGAAAAAAGAGGAACAGGAAAAATGATTTTAAAAGTTAAAAAATTTTTAAAACAAATATGGGATATGATAAGGCAACCAGAAATGTTAATTTTACCTGGACAGTTAGCTTACTTTTTTCTTTTGGCCATTGTGCCCACCATTACTTTAATGGCTTATGGAGCTTCTTTTTTTCATTTGTCTTTTGATTTCATTACCAATTTTATGACCAAAGCATTTGGAACAGAAGTATCTAATTTAATCATTCCAATTGTAAGTCATGTTGATTTAAACTTTCAATTTTTTGTCACACTGATCATTGGATTTTATGCAGCTAGTAATGGAGCTTCTTCCATTATTATTACTTCAAATGAAATGTATGATATACCAAATTCTCCATTTATTAGAAGAAAAGTGAAAGCAATTATTATGACTTTAATATTAATTATTCTGTTCTTATTTTTAATTTTAGTTCCCGTTTTTGGAACGAAAATAGCTGAAATGATTCAATTTGTTAATTTAAATTCTACTGTAACTAGTTCCATTGTTTTCTTTATTCAATTAATGAAAGGTCCTATTTCTTGGTTTATTATTTTTTTCTTAATTAAAATCTTATATACAATGGCACCCGATAAACCAATTTCGAGCAAAACGAATAATTATGGTGCAATTTTTACTACTTTTGGATTTATTTTTATCACTATGATTTACTCTTACTATATTAATCACTTTGCTCATTATGCTAATCTTTATGGTGGTTTGGCTCAATTTGTTATTTTAATGGTTTGGTTATATCTTATTTCTTATGTGTTTGTAATTGGAATTGCAATTAATGCACAAAAATTGGAAAAAATAGGAGAAATAGAAAAGTAATAACGATCCATAATAAGAATGTGCACACAGGTATTATTTAGTGCACGGTATATTTTTCGATATTATTCTAATATTTATAGGTATTAACGATATTGAAAAATAATATCTAAGGGAAACGATATTCTGTTTCCTTTTTTAATTTGCTTTTTTTAAAAATCTATTGTATTATAAAGCAAATTTGGGGTGATATCATGCTTGTATTTGGAAAAAATGTATTATTTGATATTGATGAAAAAAAAATTCGCAAAGCATATGTTTCCTCTAGCCAAAATAAATCTTCTGCGATTGTTCAGTATCTTGAAAAAAAACATATTCGTTACGAAAAAATTCCTATTCAAAAGATGAATCATATGGTTTATGGAAATCATCAAGGTATTATTTTAGATATTGATGATTATGAGTATTCATCTTTAGAACAATGCTTATCAGAATCTTTTGTTTTAATTTTGGATCATTTGGAAGATCCTCATAATTTAGGTGCAATAATAAGAAGTGCTGAAGCAGCAGGTATAAAATATATTATTTTACCAAAAGATCGAAGTGTTCGCGTTAATGAAACTGTAATGAAAGTGAGTGCGGGTGCTTTGGATCGAATCTCTGTTATTTTAGTAAACAACATTGCAGAAGCAATTCAAACTTTACAAAAACATGATTTTTTTGTTTATGCGGCTGTTATGAATGGACAAGATTATCGAAATGTTTCTTATGCACCAAAAAAAGCTTTAGTAATTGGAAATGAAGGAAACGGAATACATCAATTGGTACAAAAAAAGAGTGATGAATTGATATCGATTCCAATGAATGGAAAAATTAATAGTTTAAATGCAAGTGTTGCTGCTGGAATTCTAATTTTTCATATGATGGGAGATGCATAAATGGAATATCAAGATTATTCAGATAGTGAATTATTTAGTATGATTTGTGAATCTAGTGAAGATGCAAAAGATATTTTATATAATAAGTATAAATATATTATCGATGTGATAATAAAAAAATATTTTTATACTGCAAAAAAACTTGGAGTAGAATATAATGATTTATATCAAGAAGGTTTAGTAGGTTTTGCTGATGCATTAAATCGATTTGATGAATCCAAAAATGTTCAAATATCAACTTTTATTTCTTTATGTGTAGAACGAAGACTTCAAAATGCGGTTTTAAAAGCTGGAAGACTTAAGAATAAAGTTTTATTAGAATCTGTTTCACTTGATCACGCTTATGGAGAGTTTCAGATTCCTTTAATCGAAATGATTCAAGATCAAAAAAATAAAGATCCTTTACAAAACATTACCAATCAAGAAGATTTTAATGAAATGTTAGATATGATTCAAAAAAATTTATCACCTTTGGAATATGAAGTCTATGAATTGATGGTTCAAGGATTGAGCTATCAAGATATAGCAATGCTTTTAAATAAAACCCCAAAGCAAATTGACAACACTATGCAGAGAATAAAAAATAAAATTCGAGAAATGATAAGAGAGGTTATATAAAAATGAAAAATATTTTAAAATATAAATGGATCGTTAGTGTAGTATTAATTATTTTGTTTCTTTTTACTATTCTAATTAGTTTTCAATTTTTTCAAAAAGAAGATCAAGGAAAAGAAGTTTTAGTAGATCCTATTGTATTGCCAAACGATGAGGATTTAGAATTTTTTAATTCTTCGTCATTTCAATTGGAAGAATTAAAAGCAATTGTTTCTCAAAAAAAGGAAGAATTGAGAGCTTTATTTTATGATTCTTCAATTTATCAATTAATTGATATTGATTCTTCTAAAACGGAAGAAGAAAATAAAAAATACACTGTTTTAGATGATACTTTTTTACAAAGATTAAACGAAATTGTTACAGAAAATATTTATAGTAATATTTTTAATAAAATGACATTATTAAAAAATGATGGTAATCATACATTTTATATGATGGAAAAGAATTCATTTGATTCTATTTATTTAAATAGTGCAATTGCGCAAATAGATGTTGATTCAGAATCTATTCGTTTCATTTCTGCTACGGATGATAAAATAAATGCAAGTGTAACTTTATATAGAGAAAATGAATTAGGGGATAGTTATCCATTTGAATTAATTCGAGAACAAGAAAAATGGAAAATCAATGCATTTCAAAAATAAAAACTAGACAGAAACCGATATTCTGTCTAATTTTTTTTGTTCTGACATGCCTAATATCCAATCTATTGAAATATTGAATTTACATGATAGTTGATAAAGCAAGATGAGAGGTATAATTAAATGTCCATTTTCATATGCACTAATAGCACTATGTGTTGTATTTAATTCTAGCGCTAATTTTTCTTGTGTATATCCATGTTCTTTTCTAATTATAAGTAATCTTTTTTGTAATAAAATGGGATTAATTTGTTCTTTTCTGTTTGGATAATTTTCTTCATTACTTTGACTTGTCAGATAATCTAAGCTAACTTGATAATAATTGGCAATTTGAATTAATCTTTTGAGTGGAAATAAATCTCTGCCACGTTCCCAAGCAGCATAAGTAGATTTATCGACATGAATGATACCAGCTACCATTTTTTGGGTTAATTCTTTCTTTTCTCTTAAGTAGCGAACGCGCTCAAAACAGATCATGGTCTATCACCGGGTTTATTTTCTCATTCAAAGGACTTTAATTTCTAAAAGTAGGTATGATATGACAATTTTCTGTATTTTTTGGATTATTTTGATAAAAACTAATTAAGATAATAAAATTTAGACAAATTATTTTATCAATAATCCACTGTAAAAATGCTTGAATTCTAATCTAATTTATGGTAGATTAAGCATAAGAAACACGATAGTGTTTTTATTTTGGAATAATTTTGAGGTGGAAGAAATGGTAAAAAAACAGGAGAATCTAAAAGAAAAAAAGCCAAAGGAAATCGTAAAAAAGGAAAAAAAGCAAACGACCAAAAAAGAAAAAAAGAATGGTTATTTAAAGGAAGTTCGTTTGGAACTAAAAAAAGTATCTTTTCCGTCTTTCAAAGATGTTATGAAATATACGTTTGCAACGATTGTTTTTTGTGGTTTATTGGTGCTATTTTTCTTATTACTTAATTTAGCTTTATCTGGAGTAAAGGGGATGTTTTAGTGGAAAAGTTATGGTATGTTGTTAACACTTATAGTGGTCATGAAGAAAGTGTAAAAGAAAAACTTGAAATGCGTACAGAATCAATGGGAATGCAGGACTATATTTTCCGTGTAATTGTTCCTGAAACAACTGAGATTGAAGTAAAAGATGGCGTAAAAAAAGAAAAGAAAAAGAAAATGTTTCCTGGATATGTTCTTGTAGAGATGGTTATGAGCGATGAAGCTTGGTATGTAATTCGTAATACTCCAGGTGTAACTGGATTTATTGGTTCCAGTGGAAAAGGAGCAAAGCCAACTCCTTTACTCCCGCAAGAAATAGATCGTATCTTAGCGAATATGGGTATGAGTCGTATGGATATGGAAAGTGAACTTGCAGTGGGAGATAAAGTTAATATTGTAGACGGACCATTTAAAGGTATGATGGGTACTGTTGATACCATGGATGTTGAAAATGGTAGATTAAATGTTTTAATTGATTTATTTGGGCAAGAGACTCCCGTTGAAGTAGAGTTATATCAAGTAAATAAAATTTAAGAACAATTTATTTTGTTCTTTTTTTAATGTTCTTCTTTTTAAAAATAAAAAAAAATTTATATAAATAATAATAAATTGTGATATACTTAGTGTTATAAAATTGGAATGTAAATAATTATTTTTATTCTAGTTATAATAATCAAGAGGTGTCATTTATGAAATTAGAAAAATTTCAAGAAAAAGATATCAAAAAAAAAGTCATGATAATCGGAAGTATTATATTTATTTTATTAATCACGGTAATTGTAGTTTATCGAAGTTTTGCATTATTTGAAGAAAATCTAGAATTTGATGTCATCAAAGGAGTTATTCCTAATCAAAATTATGATTTAATGTTTTCTTTTCAAGTAGAAGATGAAAATGGAAATAAAAAAATAAGTGAGACAATTCCAGAAGGAAGAAATTATATTATTGAAATGAAATGTAATAATGAAGCAATAGGGATCTGGAATTATGAAGAATGGGCACCAGAAATTCAAAATTTGACAAAAGAAAGAACAAAATGTAATATATTATTTCAAAAAAATGAAGAAATAGATGATGGAAAGATTCTTTATCCATTTGGATATACCGGAAAAGAAGAAGAATTTGTTGTTCCCTACGATGGAACTTATAAAGTTGAACTTTGGGGAACAAGATCTGGCAGTTATACTTCTGGATATATTGATTTAAAAAAAGGAATGCAATTATTTTTGTATATTGGAGAATCATCTTTTTCTTGTGATCGATATTGGGAATGTGATCGATCTGCATTTAATGGCGGAGGAAAAGGTGGCTATTTTACGGCTTCTAATTATCCAATTCGATATCTTAGTGGAAGTGGATCAACTGATATTCGATTAATAGGAGGAGAATGGAATAATGAAGTTTCTTTAAACTCTAGAATCATGGTAGCAGCAGGTGGAGGAGGTGGTCGAAGTATGTTGCCCGCAGGTGGAGGATTAACTGGTTATATTGGAACTGATTATAATAATGGTGGAGCCGGATCTCAAACAGCTGGTGGGACTGCTGCATCACAAGCAACTTCGGGAGGTTTTGGTTATGGAGGAAATGGTTATACATCTGATCCAACTAGACCAAATAACAATGGAGGCTATGGTGGGGGCAGTGGATATTATGGCGGCGGTGGAGGTCGTGGTGGAATTGCGGTTAGTTCTACTACGAATCGCGTAGGTTCAGGAGGCAGTGGTTCTTCATTTATATCAGGACACAATGGATGTGTAGCAATTAAAAGTGAGACTGATCGAACACCAAAAGAAGGTTGTAAAGATGGTACAACAGATATTAATTGTTCGATCCATTACAGTGGTTATCAATTTAAAGATACCATTATGATAGATGGAGCAGGATACAAATGGACTACTGTAAAAGAGGAGCATGTAGGAGTTCCAACAAGAGGAAATTATCAGGCTTTGATTACTTATATATTATATTAGAGGAAAAGATATTAAATTTTAAAATAAATTTAATCTTTTTTTGTTTTTCAAAGAATTAAAAAAATCTAATTTTTATCTTTACTTTTTAAATATTAATGTTAAAATATTTTTTTGTGATATTTTATGAATGAAAAATTAAACCAAAGAATAAATGCGTTTATTAAAACGATAGACCCAAAATGGAGTAAAGATTTAAAAATTCGATATGTGTATCGTAAATTAGCTCTTTTTTTTCAAAGAGATCTAAATTATTTTCTGGCTGATAGTGAAACAAAATTGAAATATTTTCAAGCTGGTTTTAAAATGGTGGATAATAATATAGTATGTTTATCTATTTGTCAGTATTATAAGAGAGTGTTTAAAAGGATTGGAATCGAATCTAAAATAATTAAAGCAACTACAAGTGAAATTCCACATTATGCTATGATAGTACATGGAAATTATGGTTGGTTTTATTTAAATCCACTTTTAGATTTAATGGTAAATCAGGTTGGTATGATTACATCTTATTTTGGTGTCACTCCTCATCAAAAAGCAAATACTGTTCGAAATAATTATCCTTATTTGATTGACTTAGATTTTGAATACGTGAAATCTCTTGATGAACAATTAGGATTTCTTTATTGTGGATATTATCTTGATGACTTTTTTGATATGATTTTTCAAGAAATAACAAACAAAAAAAAATTCCAAACTATTTTAGATCCTAATTTAACGGAAGTGGAGTGTAAAATGAAATTTGCTTCAGAACATTTAATTCATATTGGTAGTAAATTAGGATTATTTGAAAGAAAATTATTTTATGAAAGATTAATTTATGTACTTTTTTCCAAGAAAAAGCATAATGATATGAAAGTGAATTTTACTTTTTCTGATGATAGGTTATGTTTTCTTTATTTACCTACTTCTTCTAATAAGATTAATGATGGAATGATTTTTACAGAAAAAAAAGACCAGAATCAATATCATTTAATTCGTACAATTTAATAATTTTTCTTGAAAATGAGTATGTTTTGTGATAATATCGATAGTGCGATTATATATTTTTATAAGAGCATTTAAGTGGAAGGGAAAGTGCGGACTTGCCCATACCACTTACACGTTAGAAAAATAATTAATAGGAGGTGTCTTTCGTGGCCAAAGAAGTCGTAAAGAAAATTAAATTACAAATTGAAGCAGGAAAAGCAACGCCTGCACCACCAGTTGGAACTTGTTTAGGACCTGCTGGAATTAATATTCAAGAATTTTGTCAACAATTTAATGATAAAACTCGTGACAAAATGGGTGATGTCGTTCCATGTGAAATAAATGTTTATGATGATCGTACTTTTGATTTTGTATTGAAAACTCCACCAGCTGGATTCTTACTTAAAAAAGCTGCTAAGATTACAAAAGGAAGTAAAAAAGGTGCAAATGAGATTGTTGCAACGATTACAATTGATGAATTAAGAAAAATCGCAGAAACTAAATTACCTGATTTAAATGCTTATACGGTTGAAGAAGCAATGAATATTATTGAAGGAACAGCTAGAAATATGGGAATTGCTATTAAAGGATTAAATGATCAAGAATTAATGGATCATGCTAAAGAAGCTCAAAAAGAAGAAGCAATGCGAGAAAAACGAGAAGAAGAATTAGCTGAAATGGAAGCTTCTGCACAAAGTGAAGTTAGTGCTGAAGTGGAAGTAATCGGTAAAGAAAAAACTGAATCTGAAGAAGAATAATTTAGATTAAAAAAGTCCGCTAATAAACCACAGTTAGGAGGAAAATTATGAAAAAGTTTAGTAAGAAATATGTGGAAGCTTCAAAAAAACTAGAGAAAAATAAAGAATATTCTTTAGAAGAAGCAATCAAACTAGTGAAAGAAACATCAATTACAACATTTGATGGATCTGTAGATTTTGCTGTAAAACTAAATGCTGATCCTAAAAAAGCCGATCAACAATTGCGTGGTTCTTTTGTATTACCTCATGGTACTGGAAAAACAAAACGTATTTTAGTAATTGCAAAAGGAGCTCAAGCAGAAGAAGCAAAAAAAGCTGGAGCTGATTATGTTGGAGAAGTAGAATTAATTGATAAAATTCAAAAAGAAAATTGGTTTGATTTTGATGTTATTGTAGCTACACCAGACATGATGCCTGCTTTAGGAAAAATTGGTAAAATTTTAGGACCGAAAGGTTTAATGCCAAATCCTAAAACAAATACTGTTACTCCAACGCCTGGAAAAACAGTTTTGGATATTCAAAAAGGTATGGTAGAATTCCGTACAGATCAATATGGAAATATTCATGGTATCATTGGAAAAATATCTTTTGATGACATTAAGTTAAAAGAAAACATGGAATATGTTGTTTCTACACTTTCTAAAATGAAACCAGCCACTGTTAAAGGTAAGTTTATTCAAACAGTAAGTTTATCTGCTACGATGGGACCTGGTATTCGAGTAGACAAAAATTCTTTTGACATTTAATGATTCATTTCATATAATACATACTAGAAAAGCAAAGAACCCAAAGACAGTAGGGGGATATTCCTTAATAATCCTACCGAGGGACACTTAAAAGTAAGTACTTTTTAAGCTTGTCCAAATGGGATAAGCTTTTTTAGATAAATGGAAAAGGAGGATTTTATGGCAAGTGCAAAAATTCTTGAATCAAAGAAAGAAATTGTAAATGAGATTTTGGAAAATATGAAATCTAGTGAAAGTGTTATTCTTTTTCAATATCAAGGTTTAACAGTTTCTGAATTAAGTGATTTAAGAAAAAAATTAAGAGAAACTGATGCTACTGTTAAAATCTATAAAAATACTCTATTAAAAAGAGCTTTAGATGAACAAAATATCAGTTTTGAAGGATTCTTAGAAGGACCAAATGCTATTCTTTTTGGTAAAAATTTACTAGAACCAATTAAAGTTATTTCAGAATTTGCGAAAGAACACGAAAAAATGGATATTCGTATTGGAATTTTAAGTGGTAATGTTGCAGATTTAAATACGATCAAAGAATATGCAAGTATTCCATCTTATGAAGGATTACTTACGATGCTATGTCGTGGTATGATGGAACATGTTAATAAATTAGCAATTGGGTTAAATCAATATGCTGAAAATTTAGAAAAATAGAAGGAGAGAAGAAAAATGGCTAAATTAACAAAAGAAGATTTTATTAGTGCTTTAAAAGAAATGACTATTCTTGAAGTAAAAGAATTAGTTGATGCAATGAAAGAAGAATTTGGAGTAAATCCAGATGCTGTAGCTGTAGCTGCTGCACCTGCTGGAGACAGTGCTGGAGCAGATAATGCTGCAAAAACAGTTGTTCTTAAAAATGCTGGAGGAAACAAAATAGCAGTTATTAAATTATTAAAAGAGATTACAGGTCTTGGACTTGTTGAAGCAAAAGCACTTGCTGATAATGGTGGAAATGTAAAAGAAAATGTTCCTGCTGATGAAGCAAATCAAATAAAAGCACAATTAGAAGAAGCTGGAGCAGAAATTGAATTAGCGTAAAGCTTTAAATCTTATGAGCAATCATAAGATTTTTTCTTTTTTTAATAAAAATTAGTTGACAAACACTTTTGGCTCTATCTTGCAGAACATTTTTTTTTTCGTTATAATATAATCAATATTTGGAGGTTAATCATATGAAAAATAAAATTATTTTTATATCAAAAATTTTGTTAATTGTTTTACTTGCTATTTGGGTATTTGTAGTAGTAATTGATTATTTTAAAGTTAAAAAAGGAAATGACGCAATGTTTTGTATTAAAGAGGAAGTAAGAGTTTATAATGCATCCAAAGAACTTGAGAAAACTATGAAATTAGGTGAATTTAATCAATTGAGTGATGATGTAAAAAATAATATGTCATATACTTATATGTGTCTTGGTTTAGGATATAAAGTTTATCGTTACCATCGAGATTTTAATGCAATCGAGTTTGGACCTTTCTTTATTTCAGAAAGACAAGGTATAGATTCTTAGGAGTGTGAATATGGGGCTTAATAAAAATGGTTGGAGTTTAAAAGAAATGGTTATTTTTAGTTCCATTCTTTTTGCTTTTTTATTGATAGCGATTTTTAATATTATGCGTATGTATCAAGGATTATATTCTGAAAATAAAAGTAATTCTTCTAATAGTCAAAATAATTCTGAAGTGAATTACAGTTATAAAGAAATTGAAAATTTTGTCTTAGAAGCTGGATTTGATTATTATAATTTATATTATAATTCAGAACCAAAAGTAAAAATTTCAATTTCTAAAATGAAAAGACAAGGATTAATTAAATCTTCTATGCTTAAACCATCAAGTGAACAAAAAGAATGTGATGGATATGTACTATTTGATGAAGGTACTGCGAAAGCCTTTATTGATTGTCAAAAATATAAAACAAATGGATTTGAGGAATAATTTATGAATATAAAACAAATGAATCGTGTCAGTCTTATTTGGGGCTTAATATTATTTTTATTGGTTTTTTTATTAACTGTCTTTGGATTTTTATATAAAAGTAAAACGATCGAATATAGACAAATGGAAGAAAAATTAACTAATATAACAGAAAAATATGTGGAAGCAAAATTTTTATATCCAGATGAAGGTCAATCTTTAAAAATTAATTTAGAAGAATTAAAAAATGAAGGATATATCGAAGAATTCAAAAAAGATAATGATAGTTGTGATGGTTATGTTGTATTATCACATGATGGATTTGTATATCATTATAAAGCTTATATTAAATGTCCTAAATATACAACTAAAGATTATAATAAATAAAATTTAAAACTTAGAAATAATAAGAAAATAATATAAAGAGAAAGAAAAATATGGTATACTTAATGTTATAATCTGGACTGTAAATAATTTGTTCTTTATTGTCCATGATAATATAGAGGTGTTCTATGAAACAGAAACTATTTCTAATACCAGTTTTTCTTTTTTTAATGGGAATGATAATAATTCTAAATGGAACTTATTATAAGGAAGAAACAATGGATTCAAATGAAACCATGATTTCTTTAACAATCGATGGAACAGGAAGTGAAAACTTTCCAAGTAAAGAAAGTGGAAAAACAATCGAAAGTATTGAATGTGATGGAGAAGCAGTAGGGTCATGGGATTATGAAAACTGGGGACCAATCATAAAAAATTTAAGTAAAAATAGAACGAAATGTCAATTTAACTTTGTAAGTAAATATCATGAAACGATTTTAAATGGGACAGATCCAGTATTAAAAGAAGGGTTAATCCCAGTAACAATTGAGAAAGATGGCGTGGTAAAAAAAGCATATGAAGGAAGAGAATGGTATGATTATGAAACGCAAAAATGGGCGAATGCAGTAATATTAGAAGATGAGACAAAGAAATATTATGAAGGAGATATCATACCAGAAGAGAATATAGAATCATACTTTGTATGGATACCCAAATATCGATATAAATTATGGGATTTAGGAAACTACACAGGCTTAACCAGTGTTCAAAATAAAGTGCAAACAATAGATGTCATTTTTGGAGAATATGACACTGTGGATAAAATTGGAGAATGTAAGACACCAGGAGTAAGTGGAAGTAGTGGAAACTGTAAAGTAGGAGATTACATGACACATCCAGCATTTCAAAGTTTTGGAACGAAAGGAATCTGGGTAGGGAAGTTTGAAGTAGGATATAAAGGAGCAACCAGTACAATGGAAGCACAACAAAATGTTTATAATAGCGACAAAATAGAGATCAAACCAAATGTATATAGTTGGAGAAATATACAAGTAGCAAATGCTCACCTAAATAGTTATAATTATAAAAGAGAATATGATAGTCATATGATGAAGAATACCGAATGGGGAGCAGTTTCGTATTTACATCATAGTAAATATGGAAGTAGATCTAACATAAGAGTTAATAATAATATTAATTTAACAGGATATGCAGCAGTGAAAGAACCAACTTGTGATTATACATTGGATAATCCAGATTGTAATCAATATGAAGAGACACCTATTAATGAAGATGGAACGTATACAAAACGATATAATACTGAAATAGGATACTTAGCAAGTACTACTAAAAATATTACAGGAATCTATGATATGAGTGGATTAAATTGGGATTATGTAATGGGAATGATGCTTCATAGTAGTGGGCAACCATGTGCAGGAGATAATTCGAATGCAACAAGTGGCTTTTCTGGTCCTTATTGTAGTACCAATGGAAATGCAGCTGGAATCTCTTTTCCTGATAAAAAATATTATGATAGTTATCTTTATGGAACAGGCGAAGAACAGTTTAATAATCGTATTTTAGGAGATGCGACAGGAGAAATGGGTTCATTTGGGAAGATACAGAGACCTTATTATAATAGAGGTTCTTGGTATGAAGATTCTGCAATTTTTTTAGGCATTCATTCATGGTTTGCACGAGGTGGATGTTATGCTTTTGGAGTGGGAGCAGGAATTTTTAATTTTGCAACTTCTGGTGGTGGTACATCATGGTTTTCTTATCGTATTGTTTTAGCAATATAATGCATTAAAAAAGACTAAATTTCTTTAGTCTCTCCAGTCCAAACCCAACCAGATTCACTTTTTTTACTACTCCATTTATAAGTAGTATTAATTTGTGGATCATTTGTTTTGGTAGCAGAAATTTTGTCTCCTGATAAAATTTTAATACATTTATTATCACTTAGAGTATATCCATTAGGACATTTATAACCTATCAATTCAGTACTTCCATCTAATATACATTGATCATTTGAAAGACGATAATCTGTATTCTTGCAATAATAATAACCTTCTGTAGTTGTTTTGATATAACATTTTGTATTGCTTCCAGTACCTTTTTTCTCATATCCATCAGGACAATTATAACTGGCTTTACCTACTGTTTTCTTTGCTGAAATATATTTAATACATTCTGTTTCTTGAGCATTTAATTGATATCCACTTGGACATGTTTTTAATTTTCTCGCTTCAATATAATGATAGCAACTAGTACCTTTTAATTGTACCTCTTCCTGTCTTTTTTCATCACAAGTATAAATTTTCTTACGAGTATAATAATCATACATATATCTCATTTTATTTCCAAATTGATAAGTATAAGAAAGAGTATATTTTTTAGTATCTGTATTTTTTTTATTGGACTGATATGAATTAGTAGAAACATACTTCCAATCACTCCATTCTTGTTCTGCTTGATCTACATAGTAACATTTGTCACCATCTTTTCTTGGATAATCGGAAGGACAAGAATAAGTTTCTTTATAATTTTTTGTTAAAACACATTTATCTTGTTCTAAAGTTGCAGAAGGAATTGTACAAGAATAAATGACATCTCCATTTGTAATAATAGGGTCTACATATTCAAAATGATCTTCACTTTTTTGATAATCTGCTTTTTTGATTTTAGTAGAAATACTCTTATATTTTGCAATTGGGTCACTCACTATAACAGAGGATTTACTATAACAATATCTTCCATTTAAAATATATCCATATGGACAAGTATATTGATAAAGATTAGAAGAAATTCCTTTTTTTAATTTATAATAAATTTTTGTATGTTCTAAGTTCGTTTCATCTGGATCTGATGTAGTATTATTAATCGTAACATTAGATCCAGATGATGTTTGATTATTTTTTGAATTCGCATAAGTAAGAGAAAAATTTTCTTGATATGTTTTTGTATTACAATTTAATTGTATCGCCAAATCGTATTTTGTAAGTGTCTTTTTCTCAATTGTAATATCACTTAATTCATCATCACAAACATTTCCTTTTTTATCCTTAACAGGTTGAATATAATTTCCTTCAATTAATTCATGAAGTGTAATTGTATATTCTTCATAATTGTCAGATGGTCGATTATTTTCTTTAAAATATATATAGGAAGCATTTTTAACATGTTCTAAGTTTTTTTCAAATACTTTTTTTTCAGAGTTCTGACCAAATTTTGTAGTAACAAAAATGAATAAAAAAGTTACGATTAAAAGAATAGACAATTTTTTGAAAACAGATTGAAAATTAATTTTATTTTTAATGCTATCTTTTTCTTCTTTTTTCTTTTTCTCTAATTCTTTATTTTCAATTTTAACTTCTTCATCATACATAATTTTTCCCCCTTTAAAAAAATGTATTAAAAATTACGATTATTATATTATGATTTCTTTAAATTGTCAATTTTTTCGCAAAAATATGGGAAATTTAGGATCTATACAAACAACTGTTTTTATGTTAAAATACATTCATCTGGGGCAGTAATGGTTTCGACAGCAATTACTAATTAAGATGGCAAGTAGTAGGCATACTTTAAATGCAATTTTAAAATTAAATGACGAAAGTCGTTCTTTCGCTTCTTTTGCTCCTGTAGCAGCCTAGTTTAAGGAATAGAAGCACTTCTTTTTTCTTTTTCTTATAGGGAATAAAGAGGTTCATAAATATAAGATATATTTTATTATTTGTTTAGGATAATAAAAAGAATATTACTAAACTAGTAAAAAAGATTAGGTGTGCTAAAGCCTTCTTTTTTATAAATTGTAATTTTAGCTAAACTTGTAGAAATTTTATTATAGGATTGTTTGGACAGGAGTTCGATTCTCCTCTGCTCCACCATATAGATAGGAAACTCGAACTTTTCGAGTAAGTAATAGATTACTAACAGAAATGTTAGTTTTTTGTTGTTTAAGAAAGTGAGAGTGATATATATGACAATAGAAACTAAAGAACTTGTAATAAGTGGTGAATTAAAAAAGAAAGTAGATATGATATGTAGATTTGCTTGTGTTAAATATGAATTAATTAGTGGAAGTATTATTAGTCTTAAAAATACTAATATTGCTTATGTAAAGCCACATATCTTAAAAGTTAATGGTAATGATTATTTATTGTTTGATGAGTGTGATGACATATTTATAAATGGTTATCAAAAGAAAATAAAATTTAAATATTTAGAAAAATATTTAAGAGAAAATTAATAAGTTAGTTTACTATTCAAATACAATTTAGTTTACTTTTAGCGTACGATTTGGATACGATTTAGTTTACTAAAAAAATACAATTTAGTTTATTGTAATTTATAGAAAAATAAATAAAATAGTTTATCAAAAAGGAGGAATGATTTATGAATGAAACAAATAAAATTGCAGGGATATATGTTAGAGTTTCAACTGAAGAACAAAGTCGTGAGGGTTTTAGTTTACAAGAACAAGAAGATAGATTAAAAGAGTTTTGTCAGTTTAAAAGATATTCAATTTATAAAATATATAAAGATGCTGGAATAAGCGCTAAAAATGATAAAAGACCTGCTTATCAAGAAATGATGAAAGATGTTAGAAATAAAAATATAAATGTTATTGTTGCTTTTAAATTAGATAGATTAACAAGAAGTGTTTATGATATTGAAAAATTAATGAAAATAGTAAATGATAATGAATGTGATATAGACTGTATGGCAGATGAATCAAATACTACTACTTCTAATGGTAGAATGGTAATGAGAATAATGACTAGTGTAAGCCAAAATGAAATAGAAAAATGCAGTGAGAGAACTAAATTTGGAATGGCAGGGGCAATTCGTTCTGGTCACATCCCAAATCAGCCACCCTTAGGATTCAAAAGAGTAAATAAAAAGCTAGTTCCAGATCCATTAACTAAAGATATAATTATAAGAATATTTGATTTATATTTAGAAGGCAAAAGTTATCAAGCAATTGCTAATATATATAATGAAGAACAAATTTTAGGTAAAACTAATTGGAGAGATTCAACAATAAATCATATTATGACAAATGAACTTTATAAAGGTGATTATGTTCATGGTAAAAGGACGAAACATCCAACTTATTATGAAAATGTTGTAGAACCTTTAGTATCTAAACAAAAGTGGGATGATTGTCAGTACCAAAAACTTAGAAATGCTAGGCACTATGAAAGAACTGCTACATATTTATTTACTAATAAATTAAAATGCTCTTCTTGTGGTAGATTTTTAGGTGGATGTGCAACAACTAAGCCTAATGGTAAAAAATACTATTATTACAAATGTGAACATTGTAAGATTACTTATAAAGAAAAAGAAATAGAACAAGAATTGATGACTTGTCTACTTGAACTAGTTAAAACAGATATGATGATAAATGATTACTATACACCATTTATTAAATCAAAGTTAGATAATAAAGACATTAATTATGAGAAAGAATTAAAAGAACTAGATAAACAGTTAGATAGAATAAAATCAGTCTACATAAAAGGTATTATGAAAATTGATGATTTTGAACAGGAAATTAAACAAATAGAATTTAAAAAACAAAAATTAAATAAAGAGTGGCAAGATCAAAAACAATATGAAAATCTAAACTTCACTATTGATGATTTATTAATACTAAAAGATAAATATAATCTTGATACTTTTGTGAGTCCAAAAGAATTTATGAATAATAATTAATTACCAAAATAAATCACGAGAAGAAATGCAAAAAATGATTTCTACTTATATTGATAATTTAGAAATTAGTAAGAACGATAATAAAATGAAAATAGAACATTATCATTTTAGAAAAAGTTTCTTAACTGATTTATTAACCTATAATGAAGAATATAAACTTCCTTTAAATTATTCCTTATTTGAAGATGAATATGGCATTCCTATCCCACAGAGTAATGAAGTTAAAACTAAAGATGAATCAAGAAATTATTTTAATAAATTAAATAATGTTTTAGGCAATGAATATAAATTAAATTATTATGAAATAGATACTAATGATAATTTAACCAACCTAAAAATATCTAGTGAAATAGAAGTTGAAAAGATAATTAGATTAATAACATTAAAGGATGCAAAATTTGATAATGGTAATTTAAAACTAGGAGTTATCACAGTTGATTTAAGTGATATAAAAGATATTAATAATAATCAAATATTTAAAGAATTATTAGGAAAAATAAAAGATACTTTTAAGGAAGAAGAATTTGTCTAATCATCCTATAAAATTTACTAAAAATATTGAAATAGGATGAAAATTGAGAATATAAAATGCTTTAATTATAATGATTAAATAAATATTTATCCTTAATATCAACCTACTTTGTAGGTTGAATTTTGCATTTGCAAAATCAGTCTTTCACAATATTAAACCCTTATGAAATAAGGAATAGTTTAGTATTGATGTGTAAGTTTCTTATCCTGCTCTTTTAAATATTACCAAATTTTATATTATTTCCATCCTATTTAATTATTTAGAAATTCAAGTTATAGCATTAATTAATAAATTGCGATAAAATATTAATTACTTAAGGGAGTTTTACAATGATAAGTACAAGTAGTTATAAAAATTGGCAATCAGATAAATATACTACATATTCTATATCCGGAGATAGAGGAAAACAAATAGGATATGATGGCAAATGTTTTTCGGTATTAGCCCCAAAATTATCTTTTTGGAAAGTTTGGCATCAAAATATTGGAAAAATTTCAGAAGAAGAAAATAATAGATATTATGTGGAACAATATTATGAGCAAGTACTTTCTAAATTAGATCCAGAAGAGATTTATAGAAAATTAGATAATTCTATTTTGTTATGTTATGAAGATAATACTGAATTTTGTCATAGACATATTGTAGCAGCTTGGTTAGAATTATTATTACAAATAGAAGTTCCAGAAAAAAAAGCACATGATTACGATATAGAAGTAATAGAAAGACCAAGTTATATTAAAGAATATTTAGAAGATGTAATGAGAAAAAATCGTAATATACGAGGATTTAATTCACTAAGAGCATTATATTTATTTGAAAAAGCGGAACAATTAGAACGAGAAGCAAAAAAATTGAAAGATATATATGATGATTCAGCATATTATATTGATGCATATACTGAACAAAAAGTAAGAGCATATGATTGGTACATGCAAAAAGCCTGTTTTTTAAGGTGCGATGCTGATGAAGCAGAACAACAATATAATGAGCAAAAACAAAATAAGAAAAAACTGACTAAAAATATGTAAAATTTTTAAGAATCAATTTTTGACAATAACTTAAAATTATGATATTATGTATTTAGCAAGAAAACTTGCATAAAATAAAAAAAGAGGAACATTTGATTTCGCAAGTGAATGTCGCCTCTAAATTATTAGTGCTGACACTCGATCATAGCTGAAAGAGTGTCATATTTTTATCGCTATTACCAATAAGGTAAGGAGTAATAAAATGATAGCAATAAGACGAAGGACTTTAATAATAAAAGTTCTTTTCTTCATTGTATCCCTCCTTTCTTTCACAAGATTGGAGGACGACACTCACATCAAATGTTCCTATAAAAATTATATACTATGTGCATTATTAAAACAAGCGAACAAGTTAAATTTTTAGAACAACTTTTTGTAATTTATGCTATACTTATATTAGTTAGTGATTATTACTACCTACTATTGTTTTTAGAAAAAGTTATTCAACTTCTTCTTCATAAGCACCATAGGGAAATTAGTCGAACTAATTCGACTTTCAAAATATAAAGATTAATCTCGGTTAATCTTTTTTTGTTTGTTTTTAAAGGAGTTTGATTAATTATACAAATAGTAAAAGAAAAATAAGATATTGATGAGATATTAGAAAAGAAAATTAATAACGCATCCTAATATATTGATAATATAGAAGGTATGATACGAAGATCCTTGTAAACTCGCCATTAATGAGTTGTTGTCATACATTCTTATCTTGTCTTGTTAAAAAGTGACTCAGTTTTGGTACATTAAAAATAAAAAAGACATTTAAATTTTAGAAAAAATAATACATAATAATTTTAAAAAGAATCTAAAAAGTATTATAATATAGTTATATTTATACGACTATATTTGAGTACAAATGGATTAATAATATTTTTTTATATCTATTGTATAGATAGTATTATAGCTATGAAGGGTGAGTATAAAATGTATGGTGGAAAAGCAGATTCGTTATTAAGATTAAAATCAAATGGATTTAAAGTACCAGAATTTTTTATGATAGACATAAATGATTATAAACAATTTCTAGAAGATAATAATCTAATGGAAAAAATAGAACGATATTTAAAAGATGGTAAAAGAGAATTAATTAGTTTGGCAATAATAAATGGGAAAATAAATGAAAAATTAAAAAGTAAAATAAAAGAGGAATTTAAAAAACTAAATAGTAAATTTGGTACTATAAAAGTGTAAGGAGTAGATCTAGTAGTTTGATTGAAAATTAC
>CAOJNP010000019.1 GCA_948439995.1 uncultured Erysipelotrichaceae bacterium
TTATTTTATCAAAAAACCACACCTTGTGGTGCGGTTCATTTTTCAATTTAGGAAAGTTTTTCCGAGTGGAAAACTTTTTTATGATTCTGAAAATTTTTTAATAATTTCTTGAATTTTTTCGGTTCCTTCTTGAATTTCTTCTTTTGTAAAATCTTTCTTTGAGTGATAAGAAACGATTTCTATTCCTGCATTTTTTAACATTTTTTTACTAATGTTTACTAATTCTGGTTTGGAATACATTCTTAAATAAACAATTTTTTTGATTCCTGTTTGAATGATTTCTTTGGCACATTCTGTGCAAGGAAACCAAGTTACATAAAGAGTAGAATCTTTTAAATCTTTGTGAGATCCACAGTAATTTAAGATGGCATTTCGTTCTGCATGAACTACATAATAATCCTTTATTTTATCTATTTCTTTTGTTTTTTCACCAATCGAATCCCAATGAAAAGTATCATCATTCATTCCATTGGTTAGTCCATTATACCCAAGGGATAAAATCCGATGATTTTTATCTACAATACAAGCTCCCACTTGATTGGAGGGATCTTTACTTCTTGCAGATACTAAAATAGCACTACCCATGAATATTTCATCCCAAGATAAATAGTTTTTTCTTTTTCCTGGCATATATTTTTCCTTTCTTTTTCTTATTTTAACATTCAAAAAATTTTGAATCAATCTTTTTTCTTTCTCTTAAAAATGAATATTTATATTAGAAATTTACGATTTTAGTTGAAAAAACCAAAGTTGCGTAATATAATTTAATAGTTAAGAAGTTTATTCTTGGTAATGAGAACCCTCTTTTCTATTACCCAGTTTAAACCAATTGAAAATAAAGGAGGAAAACAATGACAAAAGAAGAAAAAACGAAATTGATTAAAGAGTTTCAAAAGAATGAAAAAGATTGTGGTAGTGCAGAAGTTCAAATTGCAATTTTAACAAAAGAAATTAATGATTTAACAGAACACTTGAAAATTCATATTCATGATTTTCATTCTAAAAGAGGACTTCAAATGAAAGTCGGACGTAGAAGAAAACTTCTAGATTATTTAAAAGAAAATGATGTTGTTAAATATCGTGAAGTTATTAAAAAATTAAATATTAGAAAATAAGGCACTTAATTTTTTAGGTGTCTTTTTTTAAGTGGAGGATATATGAAGAAAGTATATGAATTAGATTTTTTAGGAAGAAAATTAGAAGTAGAAATTGGAGAACTAGCGAAACAAACAAATGGGGCAGTTTTAACTCGTTATGGAGATACCGTCGTATTAAGTGTATGTGTTATGGGTGGATCTGTAACGCAAGACTTTTTTCCACTTCAAGTATATTATCAAGAAAAATTATACTCAGTTGGTAAAATCCCTGGGGGGTTTATTAAACGTGAGGGAAGACCTACAGATGAAGCAACGTTAGCAGCAAGAATTATTGATCGACCAATTCGTCCGATGTTTGATGAAAGACTTCGTCAAGAAATCCAAGTAATTAATACCGTTTTATCAGTAGATCAAGATAATTCGCCCATTATGGCGGCTTTATTTGGTTCTTCTTTATGTCTTGGTATTAGTGATATTCCTTTTGATGGACCAGTAAGTGGAGTCGTAGTTGGGAAAATTGATAAAAAATATATCATTAATCCAACTGCAGAAGAATTAGAACAAAGTACTTTAAATTTAACGGTAGCTGGAACCAAAGATGCGATTTGTATGGTAGAAGCTGGTGCGCAAGAATTAAGTGAAAAAGAAATGTTAGAAGCAATTATGTTTGGAGAAGAAGCGATTGGAAAGCTTTGTAAATTTCAAGAAAAAATTATAAAAGATTGTGGTAGAACAAAGGTTGAACTTCCACTTGCAACAGTAAATGAAGTATTAAAACATGAAGTAGAAGAATTTGCGGCTACACCAATTTTGGAAGCAATTCAAATAACAGATAAATTAGAAAGTTATCGTAGAGTGGATGAAATTAAAGAAGAGACTTTGGAACATTTTGAAAATTTATATCAAGATAGTGAAAATAAAGATGATCTCTTAAAACAAGTAGGTAAAATATTAGAAGAAATTGAAGGATCACAGGTAAGGTATCTAATTACAGATAAAAAAATACGTCCAGATGGAAGAAAGATGGATGAAATAAGATCTCTTTCTGCTTCTATTGATTTACTTCCAAGAACTCATGGTTCGGCTGTTTTTACAAGAGGTCAAACACAAAGTCTTGCAACTACAACGCTAGGAGCAATTGGAGAACATCAAATATTAGATGGTCTTGGAATTGAAGATTCCAAACGTTTTATGTTGCATTATAATTTTCCGCCTTTTTCTGTGGGAGAAACAGGAAGATATGGAAGTCCTGGAAGAAGAGAAATTGGTCATGGAGCTTTAGGAGAAAGAGCTCTTGCACAAGTTATGCCAAGTGAAGAAGAATTTCCTTACACAGTACGTGTAGTAAGTGAAATTTTAGAAAGCAATGGAAGTAGTAGTCAAGCTACGATTTGTGCTGGATGTTTGTCTTTGATGGCAGCAGGTGTACCCATTAAAGCACCTGTAGCAGGAATTGCCATGGGTTTGATTACAAGTGAAGATAATAAAAAGTATACGATTTTAACAGATATTCAAGGTTTAGAAGATCATATGGGTGATATGGATTTTAAAGTTGCTGGTACAAAAAAAGGAATTACAGCACTCCAAATGGATATTAAAATCAAAGGAGTTACTGAGAAAATTTTAAAAGAGGCATTGGCTCAAGCAAAAAAAGCTCGTTTGGAAATTTTAGATATGATGAGTACTATTATTGAATCACCAAGAGCAGAATTAAGTCCATATGCTCCAAAAATAGAGACATTTACCATTAATCCAGATAAGATTAAAGATGTTATTGGTCGTGGTGGTGAAATGATTACGAAAATTATTTTAGAATCAAGTCATGTTAGTACGGTAAATGATAAGGATGCTGTCAAAGTAGATTTGGAAGATGATGGCCGAGTTATTATTTATCATACTGATCCAGAAATTATTAAGGTAACCAAAGAGCGGATTTTAAATGTTGTTCGAGAAGTTGAATTTGGAGCAATTTATACAGGGCGCGTTGTAAAAGTAGAAGAATTTGGTTGCTTTGTAGAATTATGGCCAGGGTGTGAAGGATTAGTACATGTTTCTCAACTTGATCATAAGCGTGTAGAAAAGCCAAATGATATTGTGAAAGTTGGCGATGACATTATTGTTAAATCGATGGGTTATGATAATCGTGGAAGACTTAATCTCTCAAGAAAAGAAGCTTTACCAAAGCCACCTAAAAAAGAAGAAAAAAAAGAGGATTCTAAAAAATAGATCCTTTTTTATTTTTCATTATTTTTTAAATATAGATCATAGTATTCGTCAAAGGTAATTCCTTTGTTATGAACATCTGTTGCTACTTCAATTCCTAAATATCTTAAATGCCATGGCTCTTCTATATATCCTGTAATAGGAGTAGTTCCTTTGGCATAACGAACAATAAATCCATATTTATAAGCATTGTTTAGCATCCATTTATAATGTTCTTCTGTTAAATTGTCATTTAATCCATCACTTCTAATGTCAACAGCAAGTCCTAATTCATGTTCTGAATGTCTTGGTCTAGCAGAATAAGTATCCGCTGCATTTTTTCCATCTCGTGCGACATACTTTGTGTATAATTCTGTTTGATATTCTTTGGTTCGATAAGCACTAAATGGGAAAAATTTTACATTATCAAGTAGAGCAGCACTTTGTAATTGTTCATAAGCTTCTGCTGCTTTGGCACGTAATTTATAATTATTATTAATACTTAAGGGGGTTAAATCCTCTGGTACATAATTTTCTGGAAGTCCTCGATATTTATTTAATAAAACCGTATAAGAAGTAGGATCTTTAATTGTTTCAATTTCAGAATAAAATTCTAAATCAAGACCAATATTAACTTTGGTTACTGCATCTTGAATATTGGTATTTTTCTCTATTCGATAATTTTCATAACGTTCTATTTTGTCTACTTCTAAATTACTAATTTTTATATAATCTTTTAAATCAATATGATCCATTTCTTTTAATTTGTTTTGATTGGTATCATTTAAGTATTCAAATATATTATTTATTTCTTCGGGCGTATAATTTTTATTTAGAAAAGTGTTGATAGAATCTTCAAAATTTTCTTTTTCTTGAAGATTTATTTTAGAATACTCATCAACATATTTTGAGTCAAATTTTCCACTTTCTAACATTTTTTCAACGGTTTTAGAATATTCCTTTTTTGTTATTTCATCGTAAATATTTTTTTCTTTCATAATGGTAATCGCCTCGTTAGAATATTCTATTCGATCTATATTTTCTTTAGTCCATTTTATTCTTGAAATCATCATTATTCCAAGAAGGATCACAAGAAAGCTACCGATTAATTTGAATGATTTGGTTTTTAATTTTTTCTTTTTCATATAATCACCTTTTTCTTATTATAACATTGTTCTACGATATTTTTTTCGTTTGATTCTTTGTTTTACAAAATCAGACATTTTTATTTTGTATGTATTTATCTTTTTTATTTTCGGAATTTTTTCATAAGTTTTTATTTCTGACATAGAGTTTATTAGAGGTGAAGTATGAAAAAGTTTTTGATTGGGTTACTTTGTTTTCTTTTTTTGATTCCAATTGTGAATGCAGAAGAAGATTTAGCACCAAATAGTAAAAGTGCAATTTTGATTGAAGCAAGTACTGGACGTGTTTTATTTGAAAAAAATAGTGATGAACAATTGGCACCAGCTTCTATGACAAAAATTATGAGTATGCTATTAATTATGGATGCCATTGATAGTGAGAAAATATCTCTTACAGATTCGGTTATGATCAGTAAAAATGCAGCAACGATGGGAGGTAGTCAGGTCTTTTTACAAGAAGGAGAAATATATACAGTAGAACAATTACTAAAAGGAATTGCCATTGCTAGTGGAAATGATGCAGTAGTTGCCATGGCAGAAAAAGTTGGAGGAAGTATTGAGAACTTTGTTAATATGATGAACGAGAAAGCAAAAAATTTAGGTCTTAAAAATACACATTTTGTGAATCCTCATGGATTAGATGCGAAAGATCATTATAGTAGTGCAAGAGATATGAGTATTATGGGTAGAGAATTAGTAAAATATGAAAAAATATTGGAGTTTACTAGTATTTATGAAGATTATTTAAAAAAGCCAGATGGAAGTAGTACATGGCTTGTAAATACGAATCGTTTGGTACGGTTTTATAATGGAGTAGATGGATTAAAAACTGGATTTACTTCTACAGCTGGTTATTGTATTACAACAACAGCCAAGAAGAATGATATGAGATTATTATCAGTTGTGATGGGTGCAGATACGAGTGATAAACGGAGTAATGATACCGTAAATATGCTGAATTATGGTTTTAACTCTTATCAAGTGAAAGAAATTTTAAAACAGGATCAAGTATTGGGAGAAATTACAATTCATGGTGGAAAAAAAGAAAAAGTGCCTGTTTCTTTGAAAAAGAATATAACTGAAATTACATCTGTGAATGATAAAAATAAAACTTATTCTTGGACAGTCGAATTTCAAGAAGGAAAAGCACCATTAAAAAAAGGAGATATTGTTGGAAAAGTAATCGTTAAAGATGAAAATGGTAATGTATCTTTTCAAGAAGATGTTATCCTTATGGAAGATGTGGAGAAAGCAAATATATGGGATTTCTTTTCTCGAAATCTAAGATTTATCACTGCGACCAATTAAAAAAGGAAATTATCGCGAATTTCCTTTTTTTATTACTGTATATGTGTTTTTATTATTTTGTTGATATTTAATTTGTATTTGTTGAATTTTTAAAAGATTTTTTTGAAAATGAGATATTTGTTCTGGACTTGATAAGTTTTCGCTAATTCTCACATAAGGTATACTCAATTGGTTTAATATAGCAACAGGAGGTAATAAAGGTGAAATATCACTTCCTTCTATTTGGATAGCGATTTCTGCAATTTCAGCAAATGAAAAACTTGCTAATAAAGTTAATTCTTCTTCATCCATTACTTCATTATGAATTAATTTTTTTATTACATTTATTTGTTGAATTTTTAAAAGATTTTTTTGGAAATGAGTCATTTGTTCTGGACTTGATAAGTTTTCAATAACTCCTCCATAGGGTATACTTAATTGGCTTAATATAGCAACAGAAGGTAGTGTTGATAAAATATCACTTCTTTCTATTTGGATAGCAATTTCTGCAATTTCAGCAAATGAAAAACTTGCTAATAAAGTTAATTCTTCTTCATCCATTACTTCATTATGAATTAATTTTTTTATTAAATTCATTCGTGGAATTTTTAAAATATTTTTTTGAAAATTAGACAATTGATCTGGATTCGATAAATTTTTGCTAATTCCACCATATGGTAAAGTTAATTGACTTAATATAGAAATAGGAGGTAGTGTTGATAAAATATCACTTCCTTCTATTTGGATAGCGATTTCTGCAATTTCAGCAAATGAAAAATTTGTGAATAATGCTAATTCTGCAGAATTCATTACTTCGTTATGAATTAATTTTTTTATTAATTCTTCCATTGTTTTTTTATTTGTATTATTTTTTTGATTTGACATTTGTTTGTTTTCTCCTTTTTAAAAATTATAACATTATTTTATGATTTTGTCATTTTCTCTTTACTCTTTTCTTGTCAAGTTTTGGTGGATTTCTTTTTCTATGAATTTCTTTTTAGTATAATTAATAGGAAGGTGACTTTTGTGATGAAACAAAAAAAGAAAAAATTAAGAAAATCAACGTTGTTTCGTGCTTTCTTTATTTTATTCCTGTTTGTTAGTATTATTTTTTTATGGAACATATTTCGTTTAGGAATTTTACCAATTCAATATTTTTTACTTATTTTTTGTATATTTTTGGTTTTAAACTTAATTATTTATTCTTTGGTCATTAGCAAAAAATGGAATAAACGAATGATCGGATGCATTCTTTCTATTGTTTTCAGTATCTTTGTTGGAATTTGTATTCATTATGAAACAGCTACTATGGATTTTTTAGGATCTGCTTTTCAATCTCGTAAAAGAGTTGAAAATTATCAAATTATTATTTTAACTTCTAGTAACTATGGTTCTTTAAAAGAAATTAAAACGGGAAAAATTGGAGTTCCTTTTATCGATTATTCCGAAGGTGCTAGTTTAATGCAAACAGAGTTGAAGAAAAAAACTTCATTAACTCTTCAAGAAAGTGATAATTCAACTTTAGTTGAATCTTTACTTCATAAAAATTTTCGGGCGATTGTCATGGAAGAAGCTCAAAAAAATCTTTTTATGGAAATGGATGAAGAATTTGCAAGCCAGATAACTGTTTTAGATACCATAACAGTAACGGTTCAAAATAAAAGAAAAAATCGAGATGCAGAAATTACTAAGAAACCATTTAGTGTTTATTTATCTGGTAATGATGAGTATGGAATGATTAATCAAGTTTCTAGAAGTGATGTAAATATTGTTGTTACAGTTAATCCAATTACTCATAAAATTTTGTTGACCAGTATTCCAAGAGATTATTATATTACTTTAACAACGAAAAACGGTGCTAAGGACAAATTAACACATGCTAGTTTATATGGGATCGATACTTCCATTCAAGCAATAGAAAGTTTACTTAATATGAACATTGATTATTATGTTAAAGTTAATTTTTCTTCTTTGGTAAATTTAGTGAATGCAGTCGGTGGTGTAGATGTCAATAGTGATCAAGCTTTTGTTGCTCATTATTACGATGAACCATTAAAAACTTTTGTAACTTATCATTTTGTAGAAGGAATCAATCATTTAAATGGAAAAGAAGCTCTTGCATTTTCAAGAGAAAGAAAAAGTTTTCTTTCAGGAGATCGAGTAAGAGCACTTCATCAACAATTAGTGTTATCGGCATTAATTGATAAAATTGCAAGTCCAAGTATATTGAAAAATTATACCAAAATTTTAAATGCAATCAATGGTGGATTTGATACAAATTTTAGTTATGATGAAATTTTATCTTTCCTGCAAAAACAATTAGATAAAAATGCTCCTTGGGAAGTTACTACTAATATTTTAGAAGGTAGTGATGATAATGCACGAGTTTATTCTATGAGTGGAGTCAGTACTTACGTTATGAAACCTGATGAAGAAAGTGTTTTAAAAGCGCAAGAAATGATTCAAGCTTTATTAAGTACGAATGAATAATATTCGTCTTTTTTTGTCGTAAAATCATTTATTACTTATTTTTTTCTTCTAGTTTTGTCGAAGTTGTTTCTTATTTTGAAATCTTATTCTATATTCTATATATAGATAAGGAGAATTTTCATGTTATACATGGATTTGGAATATTGTAAGGGAGTTTTATTTGTCAGGCTAGATGGCTGTTTAACAAAAAGAAATACATCTCGCATTAATAATTATCTTACTCCAGTAATCCAAAAACATCAAATTAAGTATTTGGTTTATAATTTATTTTCTGTTTCGAAAATAGATGAATCTGGAATTGATGCGATTTTAAGAACAAAATATGAAATTAAAAAAAATCAAGGGACGATATATTTATGTGAAGTTCCAGAACATATACAAAATCAAATAAAACGATTAAGAGTAAAACAAATGATGAGTGAAAGGATGGTTTTTGAGTCGTTACAAGTTTAGGTGATACTATGACAGATATGGAATTAATCAGGGAGAATGAATGGTTGATCGAATCAGTATCTAAAAAATTTTATAATATTGATTCAGAAGATTTGTATCAAGCAGGTGCTCTTGGAATTGTAAAAGCATATCAAAATTACCAAAAAAATGGTACAACAAAGTTTTCTACTTATGCTTATGATTATGTATTTGGAGAAATGTATCAAGTAGCTTTTAAAAATAGAACAATTAAAGTTAGTAAGGATATTTTAAGAAGCTATCAAAGAATTGAGATGACACGTAGTGCTTTGGCACAAAAATTAAATAAAATACCAAGTAATCAAGAAATTGCTGAATTTTTGGAAATGGATATTCAATTTGTAGAACAAATTATTTTGTCTGGAAGTTCTATTATGATGAGTTTAGATGAAACTCCAGAAGAAGATAGAAGTTATTATGAAACAATTGCAAGTCCAGAAAAAGTCTCTTTGGATGACTCATTAACATTACAAGAAGGCATGAAAACTTTAAATGAGAGTGAACAGAAAATTATTACATGTCGTTATTTTGAAGATATGACACAAACGGAAACAGCGGAAAAATTAAATATGACACAAGTAATGGTTTCTAGATATGAGAAAAAAGGAATTGAAAAAATTAAGCAATATTATCAAATGATGCCATAATGGTGTCATTTTTTTGTATATTTTTCTATCCTTTTCTAATAATAAGAGTGGAGGTTATTTTATGAATCAAGATGAATATAAAAAGTTAGTAGATGAAATTACACCAAAAGAAAATAAATTAAAAAATGCAATTGTAGCATTTTTCATTGGAGGTTTAATCGGATTTGTTGGACAAGTAGTCGTTACCATTTTAATGACTTCATTTGAAATGGAAAACGTGGAGGCTTATACATGGCTTTGTATCTTTATTATTTTATTTGGAAGTGTATGTACTGCCCTTGGTTTTTTTGATAATTTAGTTACGAAAGCCAAAGCTGGATTAATTGTTCCTACTACAGGTTTTGCACATTCTATTACATCAGCCGCTTTGGATTATAAAAAAGAAGGAATGATTACAGGACTTGGAGCAAACTTTTTTAAATTAGCAGGTAGTGTGTTACTTTATGGAATTATTGCGGCTTTCTTTTTATCGATATTAGGGGTGATGATTTATGGATAGTATTAAATTTAGCAATGTATTTTTAAATGATTCGTTTACCGTTGCAGGTCCTTTAGAAAAAGAAGGTCAAATAAAAGATTATAATTTGGTCATGGATGATTATTATTATAATGAACCAACTTTTGAACAAGCAGAAATAAAAATGCAACGTGTTGTAATTGATAATTTACTTTTACGAAATAAGTATTTGGATAGTGATATTGATTATTTGCTTTCTGGAGATTTATCGAATCAAATTGGTGTCAGTAACTATGCAGCAAAATCTTATCGCATTCCTTATTTAGGTGTTTATAGTGCTTGCGCAACTTTCGTAGAATCGTTAATTTTAGGAGCAAGATTATTGGATGGCAAAACAGCTAGAAGAGCAATTGTAATTGCTTCAAGTCATAATTTAACAGCCGAAAAACAATTTCGCTTTCCTGTAGAATATGGAGCTCCAAAGCCAAAAACGACGACTTTTACTGCTACAGGTAGTGTTGGGACAATTCTATCCAAAGATCAAGCAAAAGTGAAAATGGAAGGCGCCACAGTGGGTACTGTTATTGATAAGGGTATGAAAGATGCAACACATATGGGTGCTGTTATGGCTCCAGCTGCAGCAGAAACTTTAATTCAACATCTAACGGATTTTAATCGAACAGTTGATTATTATGATGTAATTGTAACTGGAGATTTAGGTAGTGTTGGAACAGACATTTTTCAAGAATATTTAAAACGAACTCATGGAATTAATATTAAAAATCATATGGATGCTGCAACTGAAATTTATTTGGAAACACAAGAAGTGTATGCAGGGGCTAGTGGGCCAATTGCCCTTCCACTAGTATTATTTAATAAAGTTTTAAAAAATAATCGTTTTCGAAAAATATTAATCATTGGTACTGGTTCTTTGCATAGTCCTACCTTAGTAAATCAAAAAATTACCATACCAGCCATTGCACATGCTGTTAGTTTGGAGGTTTTAAAATGATTTTTTTCAATGCTTTTTTGTTATCTGGTTTGATTTGTATGTTAGGTCAATTTATTTTGGATAACACAAAACTTACACCTGGACACGTTACTAGTTTATTTACAGTTTTTGGAGCTATTTTATCTTTTTTTGGAATTTATGAAAAATTAATAAAATGGGCTGGAGCAGGTGCTACTGTTGTAATATCTAATTTTGGGCATTTATTGTATCAAGCTGGTATAGCAGGATTTCAAGAATTTGGAATTTTAGGATTTTTTTCAGGACTTTTAACAAAATCATCGGCTGCTATTGTAAGTGCTATCATATTCTCTTTTGTATTAACTTTGGTATTTAAGCCAAAAGATTAAAAAATAAAAAAATTTTATAAAAACCGAAAGGACTTTAAACTCCTTTTTTTTTTTGTTATAATTATTCATAGAATGAAAGGGAGTAAAGTATGCGAAAGAAAAAAGAAAAACAAAGTACTCCACAAGTCCAATTCAGTAATGAAGAATTAATTCCTAGCGTGATTGGGATTATAGATGATAAAGAGAAGAGTAGTTGGCCTCTTATTTTGATCTTTATTCTTCTCATTGGTTTTGTTGTAGGACTTCCGACAATTACGAATTATTTAAATAATGAAAAGAATCATGAGGATAAAATTATTTCCAATGACAAAAAGCCTGATCATGTTGATGAAACTCCAACTGAAGATGTTCCTTTTTATTCTTTTTCAGATACCAAGAGTATCCAAATAGAAGGAATTTCTTTTCAAGAATTTAAATTGGAAGAAAAACAAATAGAATTACAAATCACGAATCATTCGGAGTCTAAAAATTATTTGATTAATCATAAATTATATTTAGAATTGTATGACAAAGATAAAATGTTATTACAGCGTATTAAATTGCCAAGTGAGAATTTGAGTAAAGGAAATACGGAAACTTATTCGTTTCTTTTAACTGTTCCAAAATCTCAAATTATAGAATTTCGATTAGAAGAAAAAAAAGAAGATGATTATCCTTCTATCGATTTGAAAAAAGAAAATGATAGTACTTATTATCTTGATTGTACAAAAGACAATGAAAAGTTAACTTATCAATTTAATGAAGAACAAAAGTTGCAAAGAATTACAGAAATATTTAATTATCCTTCTTCTAAGTCTGATTATTCAAAATATTTAACAGATTATCGACAGATGACGAGTCGATATAATGCATTAGAAGGAGTTACTTCAAATATTGTAGAAGTTGCAAATGGATTTACGGTTACCACGATTTTAGATTTATCTAAAGTAGATATGAAAGATCGGGTAGTGCAAAATACTCTTAAAAATGTAGCATATTATGGGAAAGATACCGAAGGAAAAGTCGTATACTTTGAACTTTCCGCTATGAACTATAATTGTAGTAGGTAGTAGAAATTTTAAAGAATGCGAGGAAATATACTTATGAACATAGGAATTGTAATTGATGGAGTTTTAACCAATTTAGAACAGTTTCAATTTAATTATGGAAGTAAGTTTTATTTTGAGCATGAAATGGAATTAAAAAATCCAAGAGGGTGTTCGGTGGGAGAAATTTTTCGTCGACATGGAAATTATTTAACTAAATTTTCAGAGGAACCAAAATTTTGGAATCGCTATTTTGAGTATTATTTATTAAAAGAAGTTCCAAGACCTTTTGCTTCTGAAATTATTGATCATTTACGTGGACAAGGTTATCGTATTTATTTGTTTTGCACTAGGACTTATTTATCGAATTGCTTAACAAAAGAAAAAATTATGAAAGAAACGAAATTATGGTTGATTGAACATCGTATTTATTTTGATTTTCTAATTTTTTCTGATATGATAAATAGTGAATTAATTAAGAAATATGATATAGAATTATTTTTAGATCATAATCCAGATAGTATTTTTAATATATCGTTTCATATTCCAGTTGTATGTTTTCATGCTAAATATAATGAATTATGTCGTGGAGAAAATATTTATCGCGTTTTTTCTTGGTATGACTTTTATGATAAATTAGATGAAATGTTGCAATTAGAATTATCGGTATGACTTTGGAGGAGTAAACATGAATTACCACGTTTCCATTAATGATTTTGAAGGACCTTTGGATTTACTTTTACATTTTGTAAAAGAGATGAAAATGGATATTTATGAAATTAATACCGAAAGAATTATTGAAGAGTACCTACAATATATTCATAATCTTCAAGATTTAAATATTGATATTGCAAGCGAATTCTTAGTTATGGCTTCTGATTTAATTCATTTAAAAAGTAAAATGTTAATTGGTAAGACAATGGAAGATGAAAAAGAAGAAAGTGAATATGGAATTCAAAGTGAAGAAGATTTAAAAACAAGGTTATTGGAATATCAAAAATACAAAGAAGTTACAAAATCTTTTAAGGAATTAGAGGAAAAACGTGGATGTATTTATACCAAGGTTCCAGAAAGCTTAAAAGAATATATGGAAAGTCCAACTCTAAAAAAGGAAGGTATGACAATAGAAGATTTATTACAAGCATTTTTAAGTTTACAAGAGCGAATACACTTTCATGAACCAATTAATACTAAAATTACGCGAAAAGAAATTAGTGTCGATTCTAGAAGAGTGCGAATTCGAAACATTTTAAAAGAAAAGAAAAAAGTTACGTTTGATGAACTATTCGAAGTTCGTTCAAAAGATTATGTTGTTGTCACATTTCTAGCTCTTTTGGACATGATAAAAAGTCAAGAAATAATCGTTCGTCAAGAAAATAATTTTGAACAAATATGGATTGAAAGTCAGGGAATTTAAAATGAATTTATTAGGTGTTTTAGAAGGTATTTTATTTGTTGTTGGTGATGAAGGTTCTACTTTAGAAGAAATGAGTCGTATTTTAGAAATTTCGAAAGAAGAAGTAAAAGAATTATTATTGCAGTTAAAAGAAAATTATGAAAAAGACGATAGGGGATTAAGAATTCGCTATTTGGGAAATGCTTTTAAATTAACAACAAAAGAAGAACATAAACCATTTTATCAAAAATTTTTAATGAATCAAAAAGATCATAATGGTTTAAGTCCTTCTGCACTTGAAGTATTAGCAATCATTGCTTATAATGAACCAATTACCAGAGCAGAGATTGATGAAATGCGAGGAATTAGTTCTTCTTTTACTTTACGAAAATTAATGGCAAAAGGTTTGGTGAAAGAAAGTGGGAAAAGTGAATTACCAGGAAGACCAAATTTGTATCGAGTTACCAGCGAATTTTTAGACTATTTTGGTCTTGCTACCAAAGAGGATTTGCCTGATATTTCTTCTTTTTTACCTAAAAATTCAGAAGAAAAAAGTGAATTATTTACATCAATTTATAAAGATGAGGAGTAATATTTGAAAGGATAGGTCATGATGCCTTTAACTATTTTTGATAATGATTATAAAGAAAATATTAAATTAATTGCGATGGATTTTGATGATACATTATTAAATGATGAAAAAAAAGTTATGAAAAGAACAAAAGAAATATTGTTTGAATGTAAGAAAAATGGCTATAAAATTGTAGGTGTAACAGCTAGGACCTTAAAAAGTGCTGAAGATGTTGTTCCATTCGAACTTTTTGATTATTTAATATTAAATAATGGAGCTTATTTGTATGATATCAAAAAACAAATAGGCACTTATATTAGTTTTATTAGTAGAAAAGATATTATGAATATTATAAATTTGATAGATGATGTTAGTAGTCAAATTGATCTTGTTTCAGGAACCATATATTATATTTATAAGAACAAGAAAAATACTTCTCTTCTTTTTATCAAAGATATTGATCACATTAGCGAAATAAAAGAACCAGTTGCAAGAATGAATGTTTTTTTAAAAGATGAAAATGAAGTTGATTATTATAGCAAGTTAATAAATGATAAATGCCAACAAGTAAATTGCTTTGTGATGAGATCATCGAGTAGTAGTAAATGGTTAGTAGTCAATCCAAAAGGAATAAATAAAAGTGTTACTTTAGAAAACTTAGGAAAAGATATAAATATTCAATTAGATGAAATGATGTTTTTTGGAGATGGGCTTAATGATTTAGAAGTTATGGAATCTGTTGGTTATGGTATTGCTATGGGAAATGCTTTAGATGAAATAAAAGAAAAAGCAAATGAAATTACATTATCCAATAATGAAGATGGTATCGGGGTTTTTTTAAAAAGAATTCTTAAAAAAAGTAATAATTATTAATGGGATAAGTTAGTAATCTAGGAAAGCAACATGTTATATACTCATAATAATATCCGCTTTAGTTTGGTGTTACAAAAACTACATATGAATTCAATTTTTCTTTTTAATTCTTTATCAATTTCTAATTCTTTCTTTGCAATATTCCCCATTTAAATCCATTCTTTCACTTAAACAATAAAAAAGCATCAACTTACTCATGAAATTGATACTTATGTATTTAAACTCTAAACTTTTAAAAGTTCGGACAGATTCTTCTCTAGTGCGATAGTGATAGTTATCTACAACTTTTCGTAAAATCAAGTAATCAACACATATTGGACTGATTTCATATCTGAATTATAAACTATTTTTAATAATATGCTATGCTTTTTCAATGATTTTCAATTTCTGACTCAATATTTTTCAAAATAATATCCAATTTTTCTTTTCTATTATGACTAGTGTCTACAAATTTTATATTGTATTTTTCACATTCTTGCTTTATTTTCTTCCCTTTGACTATCAAACCTTTAACATGTTGCATTAATTCTTCATCAGATATTTTAAATGTCCAATCGTATTCAGTATCATTCGTACGAATATTATAAAAAAGTTCTTCTGGAGTAATATCTACTGGCGCAAGATAATAAATAATATTTTCTTCTGTATTAAATAGTCTATTACAATCATATATAGAAGTTTCGCACCCTTCAACTACATAGCCATATTTATTTCTTTCTTCGTTTTTAGTATTCCTATTTAAATATTCTTGAATAAAAAGTTGAAATTTTTTATTATTTATTGCTGTATCTGGTGTAATATTTAATTCGGGATATATTTCATTAAATGTATCTCTTACTACATCAACACGAATAACTTGATAATTGAATTTATCAACAATCATATTTGCAAGAGTACTTTTTCCAGATCTTGGTTCGCCAAAAATTATTACATTCTTCATCAAAATCACCTTTATAAAACTAATACCTTTTTCTTTTATTAATAGTTCTTTTATCCCATTTTTATTTACTAAAGTTATTCTTAATTTAGTATATTCACACAATTTTTGTAATTAATATAAAACTTATTTAATAATTCTTCTGAATAATTACAATTATATTCCATTTTTACATAGTAAATTCAGAACTTATAGTAAAGAAACATAAATATGTATTAACATCATTTATAACTGATTTATATTAATCAGGTAAATTTCTTTTCTAGATTTATTAAAAAATATTCTAAATTGCCTCACTATATTTCATTTGATTCTATATATCAAAGTTCGAATAGTTCGAACAGATTCGTCAATGGTGCCCTAATGGAAGACGCAATGTCATCAGTTTAAGAAACTACATAAGAAATTGTGTAGTTTTTATTATGGAAAAATGAGATAATAAAGATAAGAATAAAAGGAGTTAAATTAGTGGTAAAATTTAATAAAGAAGGTATTGAATCAATAAGGAATAAAATAGATTCAGAGGAATTAAAAACGATAGGAAGATTAAAGAAAACCAGTTTTACAAGAGAAAGAAAAATGGGATTTACAAAGCTAATGAAATATATTCTAAATAAGAAAGGATTAACTACGAGTATGGAAATTAATAATTTTTATAACGATATTAATGAAGAAGAAAATATATCCAATCAGTCATTATTAGACCAAAGATTAAAATTAAAACCAGAGGTCTTTATAGCATTAAATACAAATTATTTGAAATTATTTTATCAAGAACGCAAAGAAGAAGTAAAATTATATAAAGGTTATTTATTAAAAGCAATAGATGGAAGTGATTTTGAAATTTTAAATACGAAAAAAGCAAAAAAAACATATGTAACAGTTGGAACAAAAGTAACAGATAAAGCAAATACAATAGCAAGAGCAACAATATCTGCATGTTATGATATATTAAATAAATACATCATTGAAGGATTTATATCATCCTATCGAACAAGTGAAAATAAAAGTTCCTTAGAGCATTTAAAACATGACCAAGAAATAACAAAAAATTATAAATCAATTTATATAATGGATAGAGGTTATATCTCAATAGAATTTATGCTTTCCTGTATAAAAAATAATAGTAAATTCTTAATTCGATTAGATAGTAAAGCATACGAAAAAGAAAGAAGTAAAATAAAATCAAAAGACGAGTATATCAATTTAGAATATACAAATAATAGACTAAAAAGAAGACATTATCAGAGCGAGGAAATAAGACTTTATGCCAAGGAAATAAAATCATCAAAACTACGAATTGTATCATAGGAATTAAATACAGGAGAAATAGAACAATTAATAACAAATTTAGAAAGGAATGACTTTACATACGACGATATAGTCGAATTATATAGAAAAAGATGGGAAATTGAAACATTATACTACAGTTTAAAATGGAAGTTAAAAACAGAAAAATTTACTAGTAGTTTCAAGACAATAATAGAGCAAGATTTTTTCTCTAGTGTATTAGTTTTTAATATGATTTCATCTATGGTGAAAGAAGCGGAAGAAAAAATAGAGCAACATAAATATAAATATAAAATATCAATAAGAAAAGATAGAAAATATAAAGTACATTTTAGTTCTTATAATAAGAATAGTTACAATGAGTTAAGCAGTATTTAATTCGCAAATAGTTAATATCAAGAACATCAAAATAATTGATGCGTTTTTAGGTGTATAAATTTTAAATAAAAACTACACAATTTCTTATGTAGTTCCTTAAACTGATGACATTGTGGAAGACGTACAACAACTTATTGATACCTTATTTATTGATTTTTCTTTTTTGGTATTCCTTTAATTCTGAAATAAAACTATTTATATCACACTCTTTTTTTAATTCATCTTCAAAAGTTATTTGCTCTATATTTATTTCGGTTATATCTTCTAATTTTTTTCCAATCGATAAAAATCTAATATTTTTATTTAATTTCATTGCTAATTTAATTTCGTGATAACATCCATTAGATACTACACCAAAATTCCATAATTCATCACTTAAATAAATTAAATTATTGTTAGCTCTAATTGTTAGATTCCTATCAACCATATCATTCATAAAATAATCCCAATTTGTAAACGGATTTAATGGTAAATAATTTTTTTCTAATGTATAAGCCGATATCATTTTTCTTGCATAAAAATAATGCTTTGAATGTGCTGTATAAACTGATTTGATTTTTTCTTGAGTGTCTATCATAATACAAACTATCCTTTCAATTTTTAAAATTATTAAAACTACATACATTGGCTATGTCAATGTACAAGTGTGTTTATTAAATTGACATCATCAATATGAATTCTATAAATATTCTACCATAATTTTATGCATATTAAAACTCGAAACAATTAAGTTCGAGTTTCCTATCAATCTGGTGCGATAGTGATAGTTATCTACAACTTTTCGCAAAATTAAGTAATCAAGTACATATAGTACTGACTTCATATCTAAATTATAAACTATTTTTATAATAATTTCTATAATTCTTCATAATTTTTTCTCATATTATGATTAATTAAATCTTCTTTTTTTAAATTTATAATATCTAATATAGACATTTCTTTTAAGTTTCCTATATCTTCATCTTTACTATTTTCAATACTTCCGTCTGGATAAATATTAAAATAAGATGTAGTAAATTCATCAAAATCGTTATAATGTATCTTGAATCTACTGTTATCATTTAATTTGGCAACTATTTTTTTAACTTGTTCAGAACTTTCATCATTTAAATAAAATAATTTTTGATTTTCTTTTCCTCTTCGTAAAGGGTAAAATCTCAATATTTTCCATCTACTAATATTATATTTTGATATGATTTTGTATATATTTTCTAAATCTTCTATATTTATTTTAGTAACAACAGTATTTATCTTGATTTTGATGCGATTATTACACTTTTTTAATAAATTTTCAATTTTTGATAAATGATTATATCCACGGCCAATATATTCATTCATCTCTTCATTTGAGCTATCAATAGAATATGTTATATAATCAAATTTACTAATAATTTTCTCAAGTAATTTATCATCAATAATTTGACCATTAGTAGTTATTGATAGCTTTATTTGCGGATTCAAATTATGTATATAATCTACAATTTCAAATAATCCATCATATAGAAGTGGCTCTCCACCACAAAATGATATTTTTCCAATTTTAATTTTAGATAATTGATCAAATATTTTTTTATTTTCCTCTATAGTATTATCCTTACATAATTTTCTATAACAAAATTTACAGTTTTCATTACATTTGTTAGTAATATTCCAACAAATAGAGTATAATTCATTCATAATTAACCATCCTCTTTATATATTGTTTAATTCCTCAAGATTAAAGCCACCAAAAACATATATACTTTTTTCAAAACCTTTTTTACTTTCTAAGGTTTTTATTTCAATGTTTTTCAAATATTTATTAATTAACGATAAAACATCATTTTTCTGATAATCTCCTATTTCAAAAATTATCATATATTTTTCTTTTAAAACTTTATGAGCATTTCTCAATATATCTTCGTAATAATATAAACCATTATTTTTAGCATACAAGGATATTGTGGGTTCATTATTTAAAGTTGGAATATAATTATCACTTTCATAAGGAGGATTGCTAATTATAATATCATATTTATTTTTTACATTAGCTAACATATCACTTTTATAGATATTAACATCTAAATTTAGATTTTTAGCATTTTCTTCAGCAACACATAAAGCATAATCAGATATATCTATTAAATCAACATTTAAATTTTTAAAATTATATTTAATTGTAAGACCAATAACACCACTACCACAACCTAAATCAATCAAATTTCCTTTACCCTTAAATAATTTATCTATATATTTCATTGACTCTTTAACAACTTCTTGAGTTTCAAAATGAGGCAATAAAACTTGATCAGTAATTTTAAATTTTAAATCGCAAAAGTTTATTTGTGAGATTGCAGATGATATTTTTTTAGTACTATATATTTTATTAACAGAATCAATAAATTTTTTTTCAATTTCACTGTTGACAATTTTATCTTTTGAATTAAGTAGTTCAAAAGAATTAATATTAAGTAAATTACAAAGCAATGCTTCGACTTGTGATGATACAATATATTTTTTTCCATAAAGTATTAAATCTTTTATTTGGCTCATAATACACCTCATATAAATTATACATTATTTTCTATTTTTTCTCTATATCATTGATAAATAAAAATTTATATTTATCTTTCAAAATCATCATTTTTATCATTATCTTTATTATTTTGTATTATATCAATTTCGTTTTCATCAATTATTTCTTCATCATATAAATCATTTATAACCTCATCATATTTATTTGATGAGAAGAATTTATCTTGTAAAAATTTAATGAATTTTTGCCATAATTTTTTAAAATAATTTAATGTTTCTTCTAGTTTTGAAACTTTATCTTCTAGTTCATAAATAGTGTAATTTGCATTATTCAAATCAAATTCTAGTTCTTCAATTCTATCATTACGAGTTTTAATTTTCTTTTTTAAGTTTCTAACTTCGTTAGAATGTTCTCTTAAATCATCTTCATACTTTTGTAAAACAATATTTATATCATTAGAATCTCTTAAATTAGAAGTAGTATTTTTAGTTTGTTCTATATATTTTTTAATCTTATCTATATTGTCATTTGAAATAGTGAAATTATTTTTATTTGTGATAGTAGGTTTTAGACTATCAATAATATCATTTATCTCATTAGACTTATTTTGTAATTCATCTGTTTTATTATTTAATTCTTTAAGTTGTTTTTTGTATTTTTCTTGTTCTCGTTTAAATTTTTTATACTCATTCATATTAGCAACATTAATATCAACATTTCTTCCTTCTTCTTTTTCTTTAAGAGTGTAATTTAGATGATAAATTCTATTGAACGAATTAATACAATATTCTCTCATTTTATCTTGAATATTTTTTAAACTAACTTTTGTAAATACATCAGATTTACCAACTTGTTTTTCCATACCATTTTTCATTCCATCTTTAAAAGGAACACCAATTATATGTAAATGAGGACTAGCCTCATCATAGTGAATGGTGGCATTTGCTATTTTAAAATTAGGTACAACTTCTTCTAAATCTATTATTTGCTCTTTAAAAACTTCAGTCATTTTTTTCTTAAATTTATCATCTTTATCAGTCCACAAATCCATATCTCCAAGTTCAATAATAATCTCACATGCAAGATCTCTTTTGTTATCATTTGAGATATGATTAAAATAATTATCTATCTTTCTATCATTTCTAGTTTGTTTTTCATTATACTTAATTCTTGCATCTTCAAATAATTCTAAATACAAATTTTTAGTATCTTCAACAATAGATGATGTTCCTTTAATCGTACAAATTAATTCTTGTTCTTCATCATATTTTCTCAAATTATGTTTATCAACTTTTGATAATTGCTGATGGTTTTGTATTGCATTATTAGATAAAGAAGTAGTTCCAGTTTCAGTATTTTTTATACTTCTTCTTGCTTTTTTAGATTTATTTTTATCATTACTTAAATGTAATGAATAAGATAATTCTTCCTTTTCATTCATATTTTTATTCCCCCTTTGTATATTAGAGTCCTACTATATATAGTAGGGTAATTTTGGCTTTGACAAAATCTCTAACCCCCTATAGATTTTGACATCTCACTTCGCTCATATCAAAATCTGGGGGCTAAGGTTTAGGCAACCTTAGAATCCACCCTGTCTTATTTCGTAATACTCTAAAACTTCGTAATAGAGCAAAACTACATAAGACTTCTGATAAAATAGTAAGCACTGCTTATTATTTTATCTTTTGAAAATTATTCGTACCTTTTACAAATTCGTAAGTAAAAAGTTCTCTTAATTTTATTTTTTATCATCTATTTTAGATTTAATATCATTCCATTCTTTTTCTATTTTCTCTCTCTTTTTTCTTGTTTCTTCATCTAATTCATATTCAGTAGAATTAACTACTGGTGGTATATATTCAAATACATTTTCTTCATCTTCTAATATAGATTTATCACCAACATTTACATAAATTACACCAAGTTTTAATTGGTCTATCTTATCCATTTTCTTATAATCTTCTAATGGAAATATTCTAACAATTCTTCTATCATTGTAGTAATTGAAGAACATTACTTTATCTTGATAGTAATAAGTGGCTTCATAATATCCAACATTATAAAATTCTCTTAATCTAAATATATGTTGGCTTACTTTATCAAAAGGTAGATACTCACTAAATCTTAATTTAGTAACGACATTTCCAATTAAGGCATAATCTTTTTTGTCTAAATAACCAGAATCATATAACTCATTACAAGTAGTACACATATTTTCTCTAAATAAAATTTCATCTACTTTGCATTTATGATTTGAACTTTCTTTTAGTTTTATTTCATCAATATATCTCATTACTAAATCTTGTTTTTCTTCTCTTGTAAGTTCACTCCAAGATAAATTATTTTCTTGATATTCTTTTGGGTATAAGAGTTTATTTATATAATCTATATCTCTTTTAATTAGTATATCATCTGGTGTTAAACTTAAATCCTCACAAACTTCACACTCTTTTAATCTATTTTCAAGTTCAGTAATTGTTGTTTCTACAATTTTTCTTTCTTCATCATATTCTTCTAACTTAAATGTTCCATTAATATATGCTTTTTTAATTCTATCTAGTTTTTGATTTTGGTTAGATATTTCTTTTTGTATATCTTCTTTTGGATTTTCTATTTTAGTTTTAATCATAGGTAGTAGAGTTTGATTCACAACACTATCATATTCGTTAATATCATCTATAAAGTGTTCAATTTCCTTTTCTATTTCAGTTTCTTTAATAGTTAATTTACAATCATTACAATAGTAGTAATAGTAAGAGTTACCATTCTTTTTGGTAGTTGCTTTACCACCTAGTATTCTATTACATTTAGGACAACATAGTTTTTGTAAGAAGATATATGTTAAAGTTCTTTTATAACTTCTTGAATTTTTCTTTTGTTGTACTTGGCAAGATTCCCATAATTCTTTTGATACAATAGGTTCAACTACATCACTATAATAAACTGGTTCTTTTGTTCTTTTACCATGAACAAAATCTCCTTTATAAATTTCATTTTCAAGTATTCTCATGATAGTTGAATCATACCAATTTGTTTTTCCTAATACTTTTTCTTTGTTAAATAAATTAGCAATAGTTTGATAAGAATTACCCTCATAATATAAATTAAATACTCTAACAATTATATCTTTAGTTGATAAATCTGGTACTAATATTTTTCCCTCTCTTTTATAACCAAAGGGACTTTTGTGGGGAATGTGACCAACTTTTATGGCACCTGCTAAACCTATTTTAGTTCTCTCACTTGTTCTTTCTATTTCATTTTGACTAACTGTTGTTAAAAGTCTTGCGACCATTTTACCATTTGCATTTGTCGTATTTATATCATCATTCGCACAATCAAGATAAGCATCATTTTCATCTAGAAATTTCATAATATGTTCCATATCATAAACACTTCTAGTTAATCTATCTAGTTTTAAAACAACAATTGTATTACATTTCTTATCTCTTATATCTTGTAATAGTTCTTCAAATGCCGGTCTTTTATTTCCAGTTTTAGCACTTATACCAGCATCTTTATAGATTTTATAAATCTCATAACCTTTATACTCACACATAGCACGAAGTCGTTTTTCTTGTTCTGGTAAACTAAATCCCTCGCGTTTTTGATCTTCTGTACTTACACGAATATACAAACCTGCAATTTTCTTTTCATCACTCATTTTTTAATCCTCCTTTTTATCTTTGAAATCTAAAAAGAGGCGACAAAGACACATTAAATATTTTTATGTCTTTGACACCTCTTA
>CAOJNP010000020.1 GCA_948439995.1 uncultured Erysipelotrichaceae bacterium
TGAACATAGTGTCTTATAACACTAATATTATCATATTTTCTTATTTAAATTAACATTTTATCACTATTTTTAACATCAATGGACATTCTTTTTTGAAAAAAAAAATTATTTATTATGAAGTTTTGATGTAATTATTTTTATGAAATTTCTCTTATTTACTTTTTTTGCTTCAATAATTTCTTTTTTAAAGAAAAGACGATATAAAATACTAGGATGCATTAAAAAGTCAATGGAATCTGCTTTGTCAACCAAAGTAATCAACCAACTTTCTTTGTATTTTGGTGGACGTTTATTTAAAGGAAACATATGTTTTTTGATAATATCTTCTATTTTAGGATTTATTTTTTCTGGAAAATATTTTAAAGCATTCTTTCTTGCTTGTTCTGCATGAACAAACCCATGTTTTTTTAAAAATGGTGTTTTTTCTTTTGACGTTTGCCACGGCTTATCATAAAAATCGTGAAGAATTCCTCCAATCGCTGCAGCTTTATAATCCCATCCTACTTTTTTAGCAATTTTATAAGAATCAAAAGACACTCTTAAAGTATGTTCGTATACAGACTCTCCAATGTGATGCATGTAAGTTTTTCGTTTTTGAAATTCTGGATGTTCTATAATTGGTTTTATAATTTCAAAAAATTCTTTATAATCTTCAATTAATTTTTTTTTTTACTTTTCATTTCAATATAGTTCATAATATATGACAGTAAACTACAAATTTGCCAGATTACTGTAAAATAAATGAAATAATCAATTGGAACATTCCAAGAAGCAAAGACAATATCCATTAGTCCAATGATAATCGTAATAAAAACGATCCATGTTTTTATTTTACCAATCATTAAAGAATTTGCTACTCCTTTTTTTAAATAAAAATAAAGATTTAAAAAGGCGATAATGCATTCTAATATTAGAACGTAAAAGAAAGTATAATTGCGAACAATTAAAATAATTAATAAACCTATAATTAAAACTTTATCAGCAATCGCATCTAATTTTGCTCCTATTTCACTTTCTACTTTCCACTTTCTTGCTAATATTCCATCGAGAGAATCTGTTAGTGCTACAATTATCGCAATGCCAATTAAAATATTAATGTGGTTTGTTAAGCCTAAGTAAACAATGAGTGGAGTTAAAAGAATTCTAGAACTAGTCAATATATTTGGAATTATTTTTTTATATTTTGTCATCTTTTTTACTCCTTTTCTATTTTTATTATAACAAATCTTTTTCAAGAAAAAAAGACACTACATTATATGCAAATGTCTTTATAAATATTTTTTCATTTCTTCTAAATTATCTTGTTCTACTTTTAAAAATTCTTCCATCAAGTTTTTTATTTCTTCATCTTCTCCTTGATATTCATTTTTTAATTTCGTCACTTCGATGATTCCTTTGTTATTTCCTTCCATCATCATTTTTGCAATTTGATTATCTGAATTATCAATTTTTGTTTTCATTTCACTCATCATTTCGCTACTTTTTTTTGCCATAGTTCCTAATTTTTTTTCTTCACAACCATATTTTTTTAAAATAGAAACTGTTTTTTCACAAAGTTGTTCGTATTCGTTTCTTTGGCTTTGTAGAGCTTCACGTAAGTCTTCTTTTGTTGCTTTTTCAATGACAGAATCAATCCCAATAGTTCCCATCTCAGCTGTCTGATATAATTTGTTTAAATATTTTGTTTCTTCGTTTTCACGCATTTCATTTTCTTTCATTTTATCACCTATTTTTAAAATGAACAGAAAAGAATCATTTTATACTTAAATTTCTTGAACTACTGCTATAATCATCGGTTTACACTCCGTTTCACTAAATAAGTATTTACTTAGTTCAGAACGTATTTCTGTTTTAATTTTATTGTATTCTATAAAACTATCTGTAATGTTTCTAGTAATTACTTCTTCACTAATTTTTTTAATTTCACTAATAATTTCTTTGGAATCTTTGACATAGATAAATCCTCTTGTTGTTACTTCTGGTCCAACTAATAATACTTTGTCTTTTTTACTAATCGTTGCACTAATTAACACAATTCCATTTTCACTTAACATTTCTCGATCTTTTACAACTAGCTCTCCTACATCATCGCTACTTTTTCCATCAATTAAGCATGATCCTACTTTAATGGATTTAAAATTGTCCATTTGTTTTCCATCATCTATTTCTACTATATCCCCATTTTGTTTTAATAAAATATTTTCCGGAGGAATTCCTAAATCATTTGCTAAATTAGCATTTCCAACTAAATAACGATATTCTCCTTTTACTGGCATGTAATACTTAGGATTTAATAAACGAATCATTAGCATTAAATCTTCACTAGATGGATGTTGTAATATATTTTTATCACTTGGAAGTCCTATAATTTTACATCCTGCCATTGCTAAGTCATTTTCTAATTTTACTAATAATTTTTCATTGGAATCATAACGTGGTTCTGCAAAACAAATGGCATCCCCTTTTTTTAAGGATATATATTTATCATATCCATTTACTATTTTACTAATAGAGGCATAAGGCGTTTCTTTGTCGTCACAAATTAATAAAATAGAATTAAAGTCATTGATATTAGAAAGATCTCCAATTAAATCTTCTTTAAAATGTAAATAACCTTCTTTTTGTGCAAAGTGAATGACGTTTTGAAGTTTTTTGCCCATTACGACAATTTTCCGATGACTATTTTCGGCAGCACTTAATATATCTTGAATGGTGTAAAGATGCGTTTGTAATACTGTAAACATAACTCTTCCTTCTTGTTTGTTTAATACATCTTTAAAAAATCTAGATAATCTGTGACTTGGAGAAGTGTGTCCGATATGTTCTGAAAAACTAGATTCTGCTAATAAACATAATACTCCTAATTTTCCGATATATGCGATTTTTCCTAAATCCATTGCATAGGAATCTGCCATCATAGGATCAATGATAAAGTCTCCTGTATAGCAAATGGCTCCATCTTTGGTATTTAACACATACATAACAGAATCTGGACAACTATGATTTACACTAATTGGGAAAATACTAATTCTTCCAAAATTTAATTTTTTATGAGGAAGAATTTCAATTATATTTTTTTCTGGTACTCCAGATTCAAGTAAAACATATTTGGTATATTTGGTTGCGTATAATTTAATTTCTGGTATTGTTTTTACTAAATCAGCAGCTCCACCCATATTTTCATAATGACCATGGGTTAAAAAAACACCTTTGATTCTTTTTTTATTTTTTTCTAAATATTCAAAATCTGGAATAATGTAATCAATTCCATAAGAAGTTCCTACTGCATATTTTAAACCACAATCAAAAACAAAAAGGTCTTTGTCTACTTCAATACAATATGTATTTTTTCCAGATTCATCTAATCCACCCAAACTAAAAATTTTGATTTTACTCATTGTTTTCATTCCTTTTCTAAATATTAAAATTTTTCTAAAGTTTTTTCTCGTAAATTCATTATAAAAAAAAAAAAGAGAAGTTTCAATCTCTCTTATCATTAATTTTTATCGTTGCTCTATTTCATTGTTTTCCATAATTAATTCACTTAAAGTCAAAATAGATAATCCTTTGTAATTAATTTGATTTAATAGTATTTTCACATCTTCTAAAGTTGCTGTTTCTTCTATCAAAATAATAGAACCACTTTGAATTTTTCCCTTTATGGAAGCAATATTAGAACGATTTAAATTTAAACTTGGTTTTACTAAATATTTTTTCTCTTTTTGACAAGTATCTTGATTGTACGCATTTACAATACATATATTTTTATTTTGGTTTAAAGAATCTAATAAATTATCTGTTTCTTTCATATATTTTGAATCATCATTAATTTGTTCTAATTTCGAGTCTTTTTCAAGTGTTTCTTTTGTTATTAATACTGAAGCTTGAATTTGATTTTTTTGGAAATAATCGATCAACACTTTTTGATTAGAAAGAATTATTGCAACACTTTTTTTACTTGCATTTCCTTCTGTAATAATTTTATCCTTGTTATCTTCTAATGAGATGTCTGGTTTTATTTGATCAAAAATGAGATAATATTTATTAAATGCTCCAAACGATTTCATTTTTTGAAAACTTTTTTCTGCATTGACTTCCAATCCATTTACTCCTGGAATGATCGTATTATCTTTTATGATTGCATTAACATAATTCACATTTGTTGTACTGGATACATCTTCAATGGTTTCATAAATAGGGTCGCTTTTTCTCATAAATAATGCTATTCTTTCTGTATAATAAAAGCTAAATAACATGATTGCTATGATTCCAAAATATTTATAAAACTGTTTCAAAGTTATCACCATTACAAGTATATTCTTGACTTTTCAAATTCATTATCATTTTTTTACGATCCTGTTTTTTATTTGTAAAATTTTATCCTCTGGTTGTTCTAGTAAAAAATCATAAGTGTCTTTTTCTTTTCGTAATGCATTTAAAAAATTTTTTTCTTTTTCGACTTCAATTGTATCTTCTAAAAGAGATGTAACCGTAATATTTAATGATTCTGCTAGTTTTCGAATGGATTTCATTGTAGGATTTCGCATGTGGTTTATGTAGGCATAGATGCTACTTTTACTCATATGTAATACTTCTGCTGTTTTTTGGTAAGTATAATGATTGTCTTTTTGAAATTGCATTAATATTTTACTTATTTTCTCCATTTATTTCTCCTCTATATTTTGGTGCAACAAAATTAATTGATTGAGCGATTACTTCTGTAATATACTTTTTGTTTTTTTCTTCATCTTCAAACGAACGAGTTTGAATTCTTCCACGGATAGCAATGGCATCTCCAGTTTTACAATATTTACTTGCATTTAGAGCGATTCCATTCCAAAGAATGCATCTAATAAAGTCAGCTTCATATAGCCCTTCTTGATTTTTATAATTTCTTGGTACAGCTAAATCAATAACCGTTCTTTTTTTCTCAGATTCCAATTCTTCTAACATGGGATCTTGAGCTAATCTTCCAACTAAAATAACGTTGTTCATTATCTTCCTCCTTTCCGTTTCAATATAACAACTTTTTATGTTTCCTACAAAAATCAAAATTGGAAAAAAATTCAAGAAAAAAACACAGTTTTTTTATTTCTGTGTTTCAAAATGAAAAATTCGTTTCTTTTTTTCTTTTCTTTTGTTTTATTCTTTAATCAATCGATTTAATTCGACAGCATATTCCATCGGCAATTCTTTTTTAAAATCTTCTATAAAGCCCATAATTAGTAATTCTTTGGCTTCTCTTTCATTTAATCCTTTACTTTGTAAATAAAATAATTTTTCTGCACTGATTTTGGAGACGCTTGCTTCATGTTCTAATATAGAAGAATTATTTTCTAACATATTTTTGGGATAGGTATCACTTTTGGAAATTTGATCTAATAAAATCGTATCACACTTAATACTGGCCTTAGCATGATGTGCCTTTTTTCCAATCCGTGTTGTACCACGATAATTTGCGATTCCGCCCTTTTTGGCGATCGATTTACTCACAATATTACTTTTTGTATAAGCTCCGATATGAATCATTTTTGCTCCAGCATCCAAAAATTGATTTTCTTTGGCATAAGCAATACTAATGGAATTTCCTGTGGCATAATCTCCTTTTAAAATACAAGATGGGTATTTCATGGTAACTTTACTTCCAATATTTCCATCTACCCACTCCATTTGTCCCGATTCTTCTACGATAGCTCTTTTGGTTACTAAATTATAAACATCTGTTGACCAATTTTGAATCGTAGAATAACGACACTTGGCATTTTTTTCTATAAATATTTCTACTACTCCAGCATGTAATGAATTTTTAGAATAACTTCTCGCTGTACATCCTTCTATATATGACAATTCTGAACCTTCTCCAACAATGATGATTGTTCTTTCAAATTGACCTAATGATTCCGTGTCGATTCGAAAATAGCTTTGTAAAGGTCTGTCAAGTTTTGTAAATGGTGGAATATAGATAAAAGTTCCACCACTCCAAACAGCTCCATTTAAAGCAGTATATTTATTTTCATTATATTTTACCAGAGAATTAAAATACTTTTGGAACAAGGATGGATACTTTTTTAATGCTTCATCTGTACTCATAAAAATAATATCTTCTTTGGTTTTTTGATTGTGGTAAATGACCTCACTTTCGTATTGGTTACTTACTCCATCCAAATACTTATTTTCTGCTTCTATTACGCCTAAATTACAGAATAAACCTCTAGTTTTTTCTTCTATTTTATTCCAATCATTTTCTACTTTTTCACTTGTACTTTTATAGTATAAAATCTCATCAAAATTAATTTCTAAGTCAGGTCCGAAATCAGGATTTTCTAATTTTAAAAATTCCTGAAATGCTTGTAGACGAAATTCTAACATCCACTCTGGTTCTTGCTTCTTTTTTGATAATTTTTTAATAAATTCCTCATTTAATTTTTCTTTCATAGCAATCACTTTTTTTATTATACCTTATTTTTCTCGAAAGTAACAATTGAAATTTATAAAATAGATTGCTATAATCTTTTTAGAATACGGAGGAGTGTGTATGAACTCTGGGGCTTTTATATTAAATGATAATTTAATGCATTTAGAGTCTTGGATGCAACAAAATGAAGCATTACGTGATAACTTATTTGTAGAAGATGGAGATTTGGTATGGAAAAATGGAAATATCAATGAACATGTTAATATAGAAAATTTTTATTTGCCAACTCTTCTTTATAATGAAAACTTTCAAAAAGATATTCAAGATTCTAATAAGATTGATGCAGAAGATTTATTTCATATTGTTGAAGTTCATGTGTTAGCACAACAATTTCAAGAGAACTTAATTTTGGATCAAACAATTGTTGAGTTTCAATATTTAACTGATCAAAATAATGAACCATTTATTGCTTTTCGAGATAATGAAGGAAAATCCTATAAATTAAAAAAAGATTTACAAGAGTCTTTTCAAATTTATCATGATTTGAAAAGTCAATATGGCGAGGTAAAATTAGTAGATTTTAAAAAAGAATTGGAGAAATTGAATCATGAATCAAAATGAGAAAGCAATTAATGCAACAAAAGTTGTTGCTTTTGGTGGTATTTATGAAAAATACCTAAGTGATAATGCACTTAAGACAGTTAATAAACTTACATATGATGTGAATCAAGCATATATTCAAGGTGCTCCACATGCAGAAGCTGCTATTATAGCAATGGAAGAAGCAAAACAACACTTTGAAGAAAAAAACAAAAAGAAAGAAAATATTTCCGTTAGAACACGAAAATTAGGTGATCATGCCGCTGGAGTAGCTGGGTTTATTAATGCTTCCATTTTAATTTATTTTATCTTAATCTTTGGAGTATTAATTGCGTTAAGTTTAATAATTTTTCAATTTTAGGAATGTATTTTTTCTTTCCTCCATATATTTAATTAGAAATGAGGAGGAATTATGGAAATATTAAAAGTATCAAGCAAATCAAATCCAAGTAAAGTAGCAGGTGCGATTGCAAATATATATCGAGAACAAAAAGAAGTAGAAATTCAAACAATCGGAGCTGGTAGTTTGAATCAAGCAATCAAGGCGATTGCAATTGCAAGAGGTTTTGTAGCTCCAAGTGGTGAAAACTTAGTAGTAGTTCCTGCATTTAATGACATTGTAATTAATGGAGAACAAAAAACTGCAATTAAATTAATCGTTTTAAACAAATAAAAAAAGAACTTTTCTAAATGAAAAATTCTTTTTTTATATTTCGATATATTTCTTCTATGATCGCGATTCCTGTATTTAATCTTTCTTGCCTGGTTTTTCTAGAATTATGAACACTATTGATCATAACTACAATAATTATTTTCTCTTTTTTATCAATGAAATATAATGGCCCAGTGTATCCACTAAAAAGATAAGCATCTTCACTACATGAAACTCGTACTGGATTTTGTTTTTTTTCAATTTTATACCGCATGGATCCATAAGTATAAGGTGCAATAATATCTTCGATATTATTTTCTTTACATCTTTTTAGAATAAGATCATAATTATCGTGATCAAAAAGATGTATTTTACTTTGTTTTTTTAATATTTTTTCGCTATCATCGATTAATTCTTTTAAAATAAAAAATAAATCACTTGCCGTTGAAAATATTCCAGCATGTCCTGTATGAATTGAAAATTTAGAAGCAATTCTTGCTTTTTGATCATGAATTTCTCTTGGAGGTACAAAAACAATCTCATTATTTCGCATTTCTCCATTTGTAGAAACATATGAATCATTTTTTGCTAGATTAAATGATGTATTTTTTAAACCAAGTGGCTCTAAAATTTTTTCTTGTAGTAAATCTTCTAAATCTTTTTGATAAACTGTTTCTAAAATTTTGGATAGAATGATGTAGTGTATATCAACATATTTTGGAAAATTTTTCTTTACATAAGCACTATATAAAATTTTATTAAAGTCTTCTTTGTTTTTAACATCACCTAAATACCCATCGGTCCATATTTCAATTCGATGACATAATAGATCTTCTATGGTAATATTTTTTAAATGTATAAAATAAGAATTGATTTCTGCCACTTTGGTTTGAAACGTAAAATAGTTTTCTTCTACACCTTTGTGAATTAGAATGGCAGTAATCGTTTTGGTTAAGGAAGCAATATCAAATTTCGTATTTGTATTTATTTTTTTTTGCGAATATTTGGAAATAGTACCAAAATTTTTTTCATTCGTAATCCATTTATTATTTTGGTAAAATCCATAAAAAATTGACAAACCACTTCCATACTCTTGCAAGTATTTTAACATTCTTTATTCTCCCATCGTGCATAAATACCACAAGGTAGTATTAATTCACTATTTTTCATTGGAATCCCTAATTCATCGCTTGTAATTAACCCTTCTTTTTTCTGATTTACTGTCAAATATAAAATGTTTTCTAATATGGTTTTTGATAATCCAGTACTATAAGAATTAATTAAAAATAACAATGGCTTTTCACTTAAAAGATTAGTACATAGAGTAACTAATTCATATAAATCTTTTTCAATGTTCCATATTTCATTTTTACTTCCTCTTCCAAAACTTGGAGGATCCATTAAAATGATGTCATATTTGTTTTCTCTTCTTATTTCCCTTTTAACAAATTTTACAACATCATCCACTAAAAACCGAATGTTTTTATCTTCTAAATGATTACTTTTTACATTTTCTTTTGCCCAATCAACCATTCCTCGAGATGCATCAACGTGGACTACTTCTGCTCCTTCTTTTAAAGCCGCAATGGAAGCAGCTCCAGTATATGCAAATAAATTTAACACTTTGATGGGACGATTGGCTTTTTTTATTTTTTCTCGAATGTAGTTCCAATTGTAAGCTTGTTCCGGAAATAAACCTGTATGTTTAAATCCCATTAGTTTTAAATTAAATGTTAAATCCTGATAATTTATTTGCCATCTTTCTTTGATTGGATGACAGAATTTCCAAGAACCTCCTCCTGTATTACTCCGTTCATAAGTCGCATCCACTTGATTCCATAATTCATCATTTGTTTTATTTTTCCATATGATTTGTGGATCAGGTCTTATTAATGTAAATTGTTTCCATGATTCTAATTTTTTTCCATCTGCCATATCTAATATTTGATAGTCTACCCAATCTTGAACTGTTTTCATCTTATCACTCTTTCGTTAAATAAATCATTACAGGATCAATCAGTTCTAAAATACCATGAATAAAGAAAAAATAACCTAAAACTAATATTTTAATTTCTACATTGTAATTTAGATTAATACTGGTTAAAATACCAATTAGAATAAAAATGACTAACAAACTAATTTCTAAAATCCAATATTTACTTTTTCGATCATGGTAATAATCTGCTTTTTTTAATTTAATTAAAGATTGTAAAATAATCCAAGTAAATAAAAGAAAAGCAAGTGTAGATGGATTGTCTAGATCTTTTTTTAAAAAAACCATAGATCCTACCATTAAAGATGCAATAGCTGACAATAAACCTTCATAGTCTTTATTTTCCTTTGTTAATAAAAATTTTCCAAAATTAATCATCATGTAACTTGCCATGGTAATTAAAAATAAAAGATTGATATCTGTAACTTTCATGATGGAACACAACAATAAAAAAACTCCCACGAATAAGAATAAAATAGAAGTACCCATATCCACTTTTATTTTTGTATTCAATTTCCATTCCTTCTTTCTATTATTATCTTATCTTAGAGTCCTTTTATGAGTCAAGCTATTATTGTACATTTATTTCGATCTTTTTTATGATGGTATTTTAAATTTCAAAGAAAAAATAGATATCAATATATATCTATTCTATCTCTTCAAATTGACTATTATAAAGTTCGGCATAGAATCCATTTTGTTTCATTAATTCTTCATGGTTACCAACTTCTACAATGTCTCCTTCTTTCATTACTAAAATCATGTCTGCATTTTTAATGGTTGATAAACGATGGGCTATGATAAAAGAAGTTCTTCCTTTCATTAATTCATCCATCGCTTTTTGAATTAATATTTCGGTTCTTGTATCTACGTTACTGGTTGCTTCATCTAAAATCATCACTTTTGGATCAGCAAGAATAGCTCTTGCAATGGTTAATAATTGTTTTTGTCCTCCCGAAACGTTATTGGTTTCTTCATTTAAAATCATGTTGTATCCTTCGGGTAATGTTTGAATGAAGTGATGAACATGGGCTGTTTTTGCTGAGTCAATTACTTCATCATCGCTGGCATTTAATTTACCATAGCGTAGATTTTCTAAAATCGTATCGCTGAATAACCAAGTATCTTGTAACACCATTCCAAAAATGTGTCTTAAATCGCTTCGTTTGAATTCATTAATATTATGTCCATCGATTAAAATCTCTCCTTCTAGAACTGTATAAAAACGCATTAATAATTTTATCATGGTTGTCTTTCCAGCTCCAGTTGGACCAACAATGGCAATTTTTTGGCCTTTAGACACTTTTGCATTAAAATCTTTAATGATCGTTTTGTCTTTGTTATATCCAAAACGAACATGTTTGAATTCAATATTTCCTTTGATTTCATTTAAGTTTAATGGAAGTGTACCTTTGTCTTCTTCTTCCTCTTCTTCTAAAAATTCAAATATTCTTTCAGCAGCAGCAAGCATAGATTGTATTTGATTCATTACTTGAGCAAGTTGAGCAATCGGCTGCGTAAAGCTCTTTGAATATTGTATGAATGATTGAATATTACCTACTGTAATTCGGCCTTTTGCACAATAATAAGCTCCAATTATTGCAATGATAGCATAGTTTAAATTGCCAATAAAATTCATAATCGGATGCATGAGTCCTGAGAAAAATTGACTTTTCCATCCTGCTTCATATAATCGTTGGTTTTCAGTTTCAAATTCTTTTAAAAGTCTTTCTTCTGCATTAAATGCTTTTACTACTGTATGCCCACTTAACATTTCTTCTACTTGTCCGTCTACGACTCCTAAATATTTTTGTTGATTTTGAAAATATTTTTGACTATGTTTCATTACAATAGCAACAAAGATGGATGCGATTGGTAATACTAGGGCTGTAATAATAGCCAAATTTACATTGATACTACACATCATGATAAAGATTCCAATTACTGTTACTATAGATGTAATGAGTTGAGTTGCACTTTGATTTAAACTTTGTTGTAGTGTGTCCACATCATTCGTTATGATAGATAATGTTTCTCCTGTTGTTTTGGAATCAAAATATCGCATTGGTAATTTTTTAATTTTTTCTGATATTTCTTTTCTCAAACGATATGTTGTTTTTTTACTAACGCCTGACATTACCCATGCTTCAACATAAGAAAATAATGCACTGAAGATATATAAACCTAATAAAAATAATAATATTTTAGCAATTGCTTCAAAATTAATTCCTCCAGTATTGGTTACTTTTGCAATTAATCCAGTATACAATTCTTGCGTTGCATTTCCCAGAATTTTTGGACCAGCTATGGAAAATATAGTACTTAAAATGGCAACAATAAATACAATTCCAATTCCAATTTTATATGATCCAACATAATGTATTAATTTTTGTAATGTACCTTTTAAGTCTTTTGCCTTTTCAGCATTTGCGAAAGGAGGACCCATTCTTCTTCTAGCCATGTAACTCTTCCTCCTTTAATTGGGATAATGCAATTTCTCGATAAATATCGCAATGATTTAATAATTCTTCATGAGTTCCCATTCCTACAATGCTTCCTTTATCTAACACAATAATTTGATCTGCATGTAAAATTGTGCTAATTCGTTGGGCAACAATAAATATCGTTGCATTTTTGGTTTCTTCACTGAGTGCCTTACGTAAATTGACATCTGTTTTATAATCTAATGCGGAAAATGAATCATCAAAAATGTAAATCTCTGGATTTTTAGCAATCGCTCTTGCTATGGATAACCGTTGTCTTTGTCCTCCAGAAACATTGGTACCACCTTGACTAATTTCACTTTCGTATTTTTCATCTTTTTCTAAAATAAATTCAGTTGCTTGAGCAATTCTTGCCGCTTTTTGCATGTTTTCATCACTTTGATCTTGAGCTCCAAATAAAATATTAGAACGAATTGTGCCACTAAATAAATTTCCTTTTTGAGGAACAAATCCTATTTTTTCTCGTAAATCATGAATTTTTACATTTCGAACATTTCTTCCATCTATTAAAATTTTTCCACCTGTTACATCAAAGAATCTCGGTATTAAATTAATAAGTGTTGACTTTCCACTTCCTGTTGATCCTATAAAAGCAGTAGTTGTTCCAGGTTTTGCTTTAAAACTTATATTTTCTAATACATCTTCTTCTGCATCTGGATAGCGAAAGTAAACGTCTTTAAATTCTACGATTCCTTGTTTTTCTTTTATAAACTGTTCTGGATTTGGATTTTCAGAAATGGAATTTTCTGTTTTTAAGACTTCAGCACTTCTTTTTACAGATACCCAAGCTCTTGGAAGCATAATGGATACCATCGATAACATTAAAAATGACATAATGACTTGCATGGTATAAGTTATAAATGCCATTAGTGTTCCTACTTGTAACGTTCCTAAATCAATTTGTTTGGCACCTACCCATACTATTAAAATCGATACTCCATTCATAATAAACATCATGGTTGGCATCATAATTCCCATAACACGATTGCAAAATAAATTGGTTTTGGCCAGTTTTTCATTTGCTTCATCAAATCTTTTTTCTTCATGAATTTCTGTACTAAATGCACGAATTACTGGAATCCCTGTTAAAATTTCTCGAGAAACTAAATTTAATTTGTCTACTAATTTTTGCACTAATTTAAATTTTGGCATGGCAAAAGAAAATAGTATTAATACGAGTAACATAATAAGACCAATTGCTAAAGCAATCACCCAATTCATAGAGTTACCAATTACTTTTATTAAAGCACCGATTCCTAGAATTGGACTATAAACGACAATTCGTAAAAGCATAACAAAAAGCATTTGAATTTGTTGTATATCATTGGTGCTTCTTGTAATCAAACTAGCAGTACTGAATTCATCAAATTCTTTATTTGAAAAATTCATAATTTTATTTACTACTTTATTACGTAAAATAAATGCAAATTTGGAAGCAGTTCGGCTTGCCAAATATCCAATTGTTATAGCAACTATCATAATTAACAATGCAATTCCTAACATCATTAAACCATTATGAAAAATATATGTCATTTGTAATTTATCTAAATTTATTCCTATTTTTTCATATTCTTGTTTTATTGATTCAATTGTCATTTGTTCTACCATAGAAGACTCATGATTTTGCATTTCTTTTTTCACATTTGATAAAATTTCTTTTTTTACATTTTCATCTAACATGTTAAACATTTCCAAATTACTTTTTTCCTCTAATTTTGGTAGATTTAATTGTTCTAACAATGAATTATTTTCTTGATCTATCATTTCAATTAACATAATTGAATAAGAAAGTTCTTCTTTTAAGTTTTCTTCTTGATCTTTTGTTAATTGTTTTCTAACATAAAGTTCTTCCGCTTCAAGAGATTGAAATTTTTTCTTTTCTTTTTCTGTCAATTCAGAAAAAGATTTTTTTTCATAGATAGATTGAATCTCTTCTTTTTTTTCCGAAAAAGATAGAATTATTTCATAAGTCTCTTGCCTTAAATATTCTGGGATTGGGCTATCAATTCCTTTTTCTTGTATTCCTACATTTATAATCTTTGCAGTGTAATCAGGAAGAGATAAATCTCCACTTGCTTGAATAAATAACAATGTAATGATACACAAAATCGGAATTGTAAATCTTTTTAATATACTACCAATTTGTTTCATATTTCCTCCTTTTGCAATTTTATGCATGCCCTAACATTATATGTTAGCTATTTTGATAAGTCAATTTAAAAAAAGAAACTTTCATTTCTTTTTCACATTTTGATTTCTAGTTTTAGCTATTTTCAATTTCCTTAAGAAGTACATTATTTTCCATTATACTATTATTTTATAATATTATTTATTCTTTGTTTTTTTAACTTTTTTAATATCATTTACTATCGTTTTTAACTCTTTTCCCCATTCTTTTTCAATTTCTTTTATTTTTATTTTAGGTATTCGAACACGATAATTTTCTTTTTCTGCTTCTGAAATCTCTTGGTAATAAAATTTATTATTTTTTAATGTAACTCCTAAATACACTTTTTTTAATGTAAAAGGCTCAATTAACAAATTTGGATAATAAAGTTTATAGGAATCTCGATATGTTTCTATTTGAAATAATGCAAGAGTTTCATATGGAATATTTAACTTGATAGTGGTAATTATTTTTTGTTTTTTTAAGTCAAGACATGCAACAGAAAAGTCAGGAATTCCTGCATAAAAAATGGGCTTTTTTAAACCATAAGAGAAAAATGGCTCTGGACTATCAATTAAACTTTCTTCTACAATTTTATTTGCTTGTTCTTCACTTGTTATAAAATAGATTCCCTCTTGAATCGCTTTTTTTATAATTTCATTTTTCAATATATTTTTTGATTTTAATGTTGGGTTAATTCCAGGAGTTACTAAAAAATTTGCTTTTAAAAATAATTCTTCTACAATCACTTTAAACCACTTTCCCATGTCCAATTGTTTATTTCAGGTAAATCAATTCCATGCTCTTTTATAAATACGCGATGTTTTTCTAACATTTCTTCACAATAATCTATTACTTCTTTTTGATTTGATACTTCAACATATTTCATTACCATTTCTGTTAAATGAAAACGATCAATTTTATTTAAAACTCTCATATCGAATGGAGTTGTAATGGTTCCTTCTTCGATATATCCACAAACATGTAGATTTTGATTTTCTCTTTTATAAGTTAATTCATGGATAACATTTGGATAACCATGGAAGGCAAATACAATTGGTTTTTCTATTGTAAATATGTGATTGTATTCTTGGTCTGTTAAACCATGTGGATGAACTTCTTTTGGTTCTAAACGCATTAAATCAACTACATTTACAACTCTTACTTTTAATTCTGGACATTTTTTTCTTAAAATAGTAACACAAGCTAATGTTTCCAATGTTGGTGTATCTCCAGCACAAGCTAAAATAACATCCGGCTCTCCTTTTTGATCATTGCTTGCAAATTCCCAAATTCCAATACCATGTTGGCAATGCATCTGTGCTTGTTTGATCGTTAACCATTGTGGTCTTGGATGTTTGCTGGCAATTACCAAGTTAATATAATTATTGGTCTTTAAGCAATGATCAAAGCATGATAATAAGCAATTGGCATCGGGAGGTAAATAAATTCTGATTGTATCTGCTTTTTTCGTCAATAAATGATTGATAAATCCTGGATCTTGATGAGTAAATCCATTATGATCTTGCTGCCAAGCATGAGAAGAAAGTAAAATATTTAAAGATGGTATTGGCTTTCGCCATGAAATTTCATTGGCCATTTTAATCCATTTGGCATGTTGTCCAACCATAGAATCCACAATTCTTATAAAAGATTCGTAACTATGGAAGAATCCATGGCGTCCAGTTAAAAGATATCCTTCTAACATTCCTTCACATAAGTGTTCAGATAACACCGAATCCATTATTCTTCCTTGATGAGATAAATATTCATCAGATTCTAAAATTGGGGATAACCACTGACGGTTTGTGACTTCAAAAGCATGATTTAATCTATTGGATAATGCTTCATCTGGGCCAAATATTCGAAAATTCCGATTCGCTTCGTTTTTTTCAATGACTTCTTTGATTAACAGCCCTAAAATACGCATATCTTCTTTTATCACACTTCCAGGTGAGGGAATCGCAACACCAAATTTATGATAATCTGGCATATTTAAATTTTCTTTTAATAATCCACCATTAGCATGAGGATTCGATCCCATTCTAAAAGTCCCATTTGGAGCTAATTCTTTTAATTCTGATTTTAATTTTCCTTCTTGAGTAAATAGTTCTTCTGGATGGTAACTTTTTAGCCATTGTTCTAATCGCTTTAAAGATTCTGGATGTTCTTTTGTTACTTCTATTGGTACTTGATGTGATCGAAAACTTCCTTCTATTTTTTTGCCATCAATTTCTTTTGGTCCAGTCCATCCTTTCGGTGTTCTAAGTACAATCATCGGCCAAATTGGTCTATTGTCATCTTGTTTTTGTTTGGCATTTTCTTTAATCCATTTTATTTTTTCTATTACTTGATCTAAAACTTCAGCCATTCTTTCATGCATTTCATTTGGAATTTCTCCTTCTACATAAAATGGTTCCCAACCATATCCACGTAATAAAGAATCTAATTCTGATTTGCTAATTCTAGATAAAACGGTTGGATTGGCTATTTTAAAACCATTTAAGTGAAGAATCGGCAATACTACACCATCTGTTATGGGATTTAATAATTTATTGGCATGCCAACTAGTGGCAAGAGGTCCTGTTTCAGCTTCACCATCGCCAATAACACAAGCAGTAATAAGATTTGGATTATCTAAAACGGCACCAAAAGCATGAGAAAGACTGTAGCCTAGTTCTCCTCCTTCATTAATTGAACCTGGTGTTTCAGGTGTCGCATGACTTCCAATACCACCTGGGAAACTAAATTGTTTGCATAATTTTTTTAATCCTTCTTCATCTTCTGTGATTTCTGGATAAAACTCACTGTATGAGCCTTCTAAATATACATTCGAAACAGGCCCTTGACCTCCATGACCTGGACCACAAATATACATCATATTTAAGTTATATTTCTTGATCACTCGATTTAAATGTACATAAATAAAGTTTTGTCCTGGAACTGTTCCCCAATGACCTACTAGCTTCGATTTCACATCATTAAAAGTAAGTGGTCTTTTAAGCAACGGATTATCTTTTAAATAAATCTGTGCAACCGATAAATAATTTGCCGCTCTCCAATACGCATTTATTTTATATAGCATATCTTCTGTTAATGTTCTTGTCATATGTAATTCCCCTTTATCTTTCTTTATTATTATACAATAACTTTTTTTTAATAGCTAGATAGTAATTTTAAATCGTTAAGAAAGTATAACTTGAAGTATTAGAACCAACAGAATTGTCTTATCTCTTTTTTAGATATTTTATTTATATCATTACCAAATAATCTATTCCTATTCTCGAATTTATATCTTTAAAAATAGTATTTCTAACAAAATTTATTGTTTATTTCTAAAATAAAAAAAACTCTAATATTAAGAGTTTATTTGCTAAATGGTCGAGAAGACAGGATTTGAACCTGCAACCCCTTGGTCCCAAACCAAGTGCACTACCAAGTTGTGCTACTTCTCGAGTTCTATTAATATTATATCATATTTATGCATTTCGGTTACAAAAAGTAACAATTCATAAAAAATGGTACGCCCAGAGGGAGTCGAACCCCCAACCTTTAGATCCGTAGTCTAACGCTCTATCCAATTGAGCTATGGGCGCATAAAATTCAAAACGCAATACCATTATAGTATACTCGTTTTGAAATTGCAAGTTTCTTTTACTTTTTTTGAATTCCACTGTTTTCTAAAAATTTTACAAAATTATCAAAAGTATTATAACCAATCATTCCATCAACCATTTTTCCATTTTTTATTACAGCCACCAAAGGCGTAACTTGAAATTGCCCAAATTCTTTTGTTTCACCATTTGAAGTTTTTTCTACATCTAATAAAGAGGCCATCTCTTTATATTCACTAGATGTTACATCTGTACTAGCTATATTTAAATAAACTGTTTTGTAGCCAAAATAATTTTGAGCTTCTTTGATCACAGGTAATATTTTTTGACAGTAAGTACATTTTTCTTGTCCAATAAATAATACAATTTCAGTTCCATTTTTAATTCTTCTTGTTATTTCTTTAGGTGTCAATTGTTCAAAGGAAGAAACATCATAATCGGTATTTATAGCTGGAGTATTTTCATTTGTTACAGTAGTTTTCTCACGATCTAATTTTGATATTGTAATAAAATGGCAAATGGTATTAATCAATAGAAAAGCAATGATAATATAAAGGCAAATCATCACTTTTGATTCTTGTTCTTTTTTCATTTCTAACACCTCTTCTTTTTAAAGGTATTATAAGCGTTTTTTCTATTTTTTGCAAATATGGAAAAAACCGAACTCAATGGTTCGATTTTTTATTTTTATACTCTTGCATAGCTTGAATTGCTTTTGCTTCTTCTTTTATTTCTTCTATTCTTTCTAATGAAATATCGTCAATCGCTAATTCGCCATTTTTGGCTTTTATATAAATCTTTCTTTCATTTCCTTTCATGGTAGAAACTAATAGCAAATCATCATCTTCTAAAACTACTTCTTTTATTTCTCCATCTATTATTCTCATTTAATCTTCCCTCTCAATATTTTGAAATAACTCATCATCAAAGAAATCTTTTAATGGGATATCTAATCCTTCACATATTCTGATAATTGTTAGCATTTTTGGATTTTTAGATTGACCAACAACTAAATTTTGTACAGTACTTTGAGTCAAACAACAAATACTTGCCAATTTATTTACAGATATATTTTTTTCATTGCAAATAGCTAATATTTTTGCTGATATAGCCTTAGATAGTTTCACTTTGACCACCCTATGAAAAGTATATCAATTAAGTAACAAAATCTATTAACCATGAATAATTAAATTGCCTTTCATCACTAAAAAAGATAACTTTTTCGTCTTTTTCCGTCGTCTTACGTCGAATGAAAATATTTTTTATCTTTGTCAATTTATTTTTCATTTCTTGCGGTATTTCTTTTTTCTAAGACATTTATTTTACTTTTTAAGACATATTTCGTTTAAAAAAAGAACAAGAGGATTTTGTCAATCCTCTTGTTTTTTGATCTGCTTCTTCTTTCGCAGTCGCTATAACACTTTTTATTTTTTCTTCATCAAGGGAACATAAATATGGTTTTGTAACTATACAATTAGCCATACAATTTAATATGTAATTCAATCCCATATACACTTGATCTAATTCGTAAGCATAAGCATTTTTAAATGTAGATAAATTAAATGAATAAGCTTGTTTTAAAAATTCTTGATGCATCTGAGCATTCATACCTAATTCATGTAATTTTCGGTTTCTTAATAATTCTGCATCTTTCGCTGGTTTAATTCTACTATATTCCATTTCAATCAATCGTGATTGTTTAATACTTGCTTCCTTTATTAGAAAAAGGCTATGAAGCGTTGGAAACATATAAACAAGTTGTTCAATGATCTCAACTTTTTTTAATTCTGTTATTTTAGCAGGTATATTTCCTAAAATACATTCTTTCTTTTGATCTTCTGTTACAGAAGTTGATTTCCATTCAATTCCTAATAAATCTCGAATTGATTCTAATAAAGCCATTTCATCAAAAACAAATCCATAATTATCTCCATCAACTATAAGATTTAATTTCATGTTTAGCTTAATTTTTACCGATGGTGCAAAATATTTTTGTAACCATTCTTCTATATTATTTTTCATAATTAATATCTCTGTAGGATATTTCACATTTTCCTTTAAAAAGTCATTTATATTGTTTATTTTTATAATTTCCATTATAATTTCCCCCTTTTTTCAATTTATGATATTACCATACTTTTTTTAAAAGTGCAAGTATTTTTTGATAAAAATAAATTTTTTATTTCTTTTAAAATATATATATTCTTATTTTATAAAAATTTATAAGAATATCGTTTATTTTTTTCAAAATTGTCTCATTTCTTTTTTAATTTGTCTTTAATTTAGATTTTTGATTCAAAATTTTGAAAAAATAATATTTCAAACAGATTTTTAAAACATAGCGTCTGGAAAACAAAAATTACTTGATTTTATATGATATTCTTTTTTCGATACTTCTCTATCTTATATAATGGAGTTGAGAGTATGATAGAAAGAATTACTTATGGAATATCTTGTAGTATTGGTTATTCTGATTATATTAATTAGAGAAAAAAAAAGACAAATAAAAAATTTCTAAACACAATTTTTTAATTTAGATAAAGAAGTATCTTTTTTCTTGTTTCCAATTATAAAATAAACTTGAGAGTAAAAAATGTTATAAAACAATTGAAAAACCCCAATAAGATTGGGTTTTTTAATCTTTAAATTCTCTGTAATCAATTATTTGATTATTTATCATAAACTTGTATTTTCGATTCAAATGTTTTGCCATTTTCATAGGAATTAGAACACATTTACTCCAATTTTTAAGAATGTATCTATCAAAATCATGAGTTGTTACATATTTTACAATTAATTCTTGTTCATTTATTTCAATATCAACACTTTTAATTTTTTGTATTTCTTTATTCATTTTATCTTGAATACTAGAATTTATTGTTCTTTGATATGTTACATCTAATTTATCACCTAGTACAAGTGCTAAGCCAACTATAGATTGAATATGTTCTCCCTTGGAATGATCTTTTATGGCTTGTTCTAATGTCAATAGTTCTGTTTTTGAAAAATCTTTTTCGTCAATATATTTTTTAAAAATTTTACTACTTTCTAGAGCATGATCTGTTTTATCTCCTTTTGATAACCCTATATCATGTAATAATGCTGCGATCATTCCAATTTCTATCGTTCTATTATCTGTACCTAGTTGAGACAAAATACTATTTACATAATTTGCAACTCTTTTATAATGACCTAAACCATGTTCCCAATCCCATTTTCCATCCGTAATAAATTTCGTATTTTCAATCTTGTTCACAACAGCTAAATAATCTTTATTACTTAATATTTTTTCGTATCTTTCTATCATTTTATTACTCCTAACATAATAATTATCGTAAGAAAAGGTGACCTCCTACTTGATGAAAAATGATTATTTTTTTTAAAATTATGTAAGTTTCCATGAATATTAGCATAACAAAAAAACGACTTTCTGACAAGTCGTTTCCTTTTAATACTCGAAATTTCGAGTTTCCTATCAATCTGGTGGCTCGTTTGGGATTCGAACCCAAGACCCTTTGATTAAAAGTCAAATGCTCTACCAACTGAGCTAACGAACCAATTAAGAATGGCTGCCCCGAGTGGATTCGAACCACTGGAATGCAGGAGTCAAAGTCCTGTGCCTTACCGCTTGGCTACGGGGCAAAAATATAAATTAAAAGTGGTGGAGGGACATGGATTTGAACCATGGAACCCGAAGGAACAGATTTACAGTCTGCCGCGTTTGACCACTTCGCTATCCCTCCAAAAAGTGGTGCCGACAGAGAGAATCGAACTCCCAACCTACTGATTACAAGTCAGTTGCGCTACCAATTACGCTATGTCGGCAAAAAAAATGGTGGGCGTTTACGGACTCGAACCGCAGACCCTCTGCTTGTAAGGCAGATGCTCTAACCAACTGAGCTAAACGCCCGTCTTTCGACATAATCAACTATATCAGAATAGTTT
>CAOJNP010000021.1 GCA_948439995.1 uncultured Erysipelotrichaceae bacterium
TTATATTTGTTAAACTTATATTAAATGGTGCGGTTGAGATTTCAATTAAAAAAAAGAAAAAGGGATTAAAATAATCCCTTTTTCTTTTTTTATGAGAATTAAAATAACAAAAAAATAATAAATTCGTCGTTTCATATTTAAAAAAATACATATAATAAATAAGAAAATATTATAATTTTTCTCTTTTTTGAAAACTTTATTTTAGATAATAAACAAATGTTATCAAATATCTTGAAAAAATTGTCGTATTTTAATATTATTATTATGATAAATAAGCATATAAGGAGTATATAGTATGAAGAAAGTAATAACAAGTATCATAATCTGTTTTTTATTTAATTTCCTTTTTATAGAATCAGTATTTGCGAACTCAAGTGCAGATGCCAATTTAACAACAAATATAAAAGAATTAAAAGCAGGAGAAAAAATAGAAATATTTCTTTCTTTCAAAAATTTAAATGAAATAAAAAAAGGATTAAATGCTTATAAAGGAACAATCGAATATGATAAAAATTTTTTTGAAGAAATAGTAGAAAGTAATTTTTCATCTCTAAATGATTGGGAAAAGTTAAAATATAATCCTCAAACTGGTGAATTTATTTCTTTTAAAAAAGTAGGAATTACACAAGAAGAAATTGTTGCAAAAATAATTTTAACTGTAAAAAATAATGTCGAAGCTAACCATACTTCTATTAAAGTAAAAGATATTATCACTTCAGAAGGAAAAAAAGACATTATAATAAATGAAACGGTTTTAAATTTAAATATTATAAAAGATCAAGTTACTATTCCAGTTGGCCCAATAAAACCAGAATTACCTTCAACGCCTAATAGTACAGGAAATGAAAATAAAAAACCTTCCGATATTACCAATTCAACTGACATTAAAGTACCCACATCAGAAAATAATAATGATTCCAATCAAAATGAAAACAATGATAAATTGGAAACAGATAACGAAAAAGATTCAAACGAAGTACAAGAGGAAAAAGATCCTAAAGAAGAATCACCACAAAAAGAAGAAAAAATAACCAGAACAAAAAAAATATATATTTGGTTACTTTTTATTGTATTTATAGAAATACTAATCTTAATTTTTTATATTTTAAAAAAATATAAAAAGGATAATTTAGATAAAACAAAAAATCTTGTATTTTTCATCACTATTGGATTAATTTCCACTCAATTTATTGGAACTGTTTTTGCAACAGCCATAAATTTTGCTTTATTAGGAGAATTAAATGGAGACAATGAAGTAAATTATGCAGATACAGAATTATTAGAACAACACTTAATTCATTTAAAAAATATACCTGAAAATTATTTAGCAAATGCCGATATGAATTTTGATAAACAAATTACCATTACCGATTTAACTTTATTAATTCATAAATTAGAAGATAAATTAGATTATCATGTAGAAATTGTCGATTTAGATGGTGAAAGTTTTCATTTAAATAAAAATGAACAAATTGAAGTTAAATTCAATGGAGATGTTAGTTATGGTGCAAGCATCAAAAAATTAATAATTAATAAAAAAGAAATTGAAGTAACACAATCAATAAATAATCCAAACGAATACAGTTTCTTTATGAATTCAGGAGAAATAGCTGAATTAAAAAAATATAATATCAGTGCTGCAGTATTAAATAACTTAAAGAAAATTAAAATTGATTATCAATTTACAATTGATGTATTAAAAGATAAGCCAGCAATGATTAATTATAAAGTAGAAGAAAACAAAGATGATTCTAAACTAATCTTGGAATTTGATGTTATAGATAATAACAATAGTATAGAGAATTCTTATATAGACATTTTTAATGCAGAACAAAAATTAGAATTAGAACAACAATTAAACAAAGGTAAAAATCGTATTGAAGTTCCAGTACAAGAACAAAAAGATTATCAAGCTTTTATTGTTTTAAATTATAATTTAAGTAATGATAAAGATAATACAGAATATAAATCAGCAGAACGTTATGAAAAACAATTACAATTATTAATTGATTATAACTTTACCATTTCAAATATTAAAACTTATAAAGAAGATAAAGAAACGAATCAATTTAATATGGAAGATAAAGTAAAATTAATATTTGAAAGTAGTAATACCACAAAGCATATTCCAGAATCCATTACGATCGAAGATAAAGAGTATGAAATCACACAAGAAGATGATCATTATTATGCGTTATTAGATCCTGTTACGACATTAGGAATAAATACCATAAAATTAAAAGAAGTAACTCTTTCCAATGGAAAAAAATTTATGGTAAATAATTCAATTAGTTTTAATGTAATAAAAAGAAATCCAGAAATAATAGATTTTTCGACAACAGAATTTACCGAAAACAATCAATTAAAAGTAATGTTTCAATTAGAAGATCCAGATCACGCAGTTCAAGATTTAACAATTATTGTTATGGATGATACAAATACAGAAATCGATCGCATCAAAATGAATCGTGATGAAGTAAAAGAAGATGGAACTGTAAATAAATTTTTTAATACACACATGACAACACAATATAAAATTAAAATTTTAAAAAGTTATAATTTAACAGAAAAAGATGAAGATAAAATTGTTGATGAATTGTCTTTAGAAGAAACAGTAAAAGCTGACCCAAGAGTTACAATAAATCAAATTACTCCAAATGTTAGTTATGTAGAAAAAGGTGGAATTGTAAAACTTACTCTTGATTTAGATACAAATAAAAACGAAGATATTACAAGAGTATTAGTAAATAATATAAATTGTATTGCCGTTAAATTAGATAATGGAAACTATGAAGTTACTTTTAATGCAAATAGTGTTAGTGGAATTTATCCAATTACAATTACCCGTTTAACATTTCAAGATGAAACCATTGCAACTATTGATGAAACAATCAATATAGAAATTCTTAAAAATAAACCAACTATTGAAAACTTTAAACAAATTGATCATTCAGAAAATAATGAAGTGGTATTAAGTTTTGATTTAAAAGATGAAGAAAATAGTTTTATTAGTGGAAAAACCATTTTAATATTAAACGACAATAAAATTGAAAAAGAAATTCAAAAAGGTCATAATGAAATCACTTATCAAGTTGAACCATCAAAAAAATACACTTTAGAAATTAAAGCTACCTATGATTTAGATAGTAACGCCTTGCCAGATCAACCAGAAGAAAACAATCGTATTTTTGAGGAAACAATAACTACGAAAGAAATTGAATTAATTGTTGATTACGCCTTAAATATAAGTAATATAAAAACTTATAACGAAAATGGTGAAACAAGATACTTTAATAAATCAGAACCAATTAAACTTAGTTTTGAAAGTAATAATGTAACTAATTTTGAACCAGTAAAAGCAGTTATAAATGGAACAGAATATGATTTAAATAAGATAGATAATGCGTACTATTTAACAATAAATAGTCATAGAACTTCTGGAGTAAAAAGAGCAGTTATTGAAAAAATAACTTTAAGTAATTCCAAAGAAATCGTTTTATCAGAAAATAACGAAATTAAAGTAACGATTTTAAAAGATAAACCAACTATTGAACAATTTGGATATATAGAAAATATGGATGCAACCATATCGGCATCCTTTCAAGTAATGGATGAAGAAGAAACCATTACCAATGGAAAAATTTATGTATTAAAAAATGGTACTATAATAAAAGAACAACCATTAGAAAAAGAAAAAAATATAATTAATTTTCAACCAGAAGAAAATCAAAATTATATGATAAAAGTAGTAGCTGATTACGATTTAGATATGAATGTGTTAGAAGAAGATGCCAATGAATTTAAAAATATTACCTTATTCGAAGCAGATATTACTTTAGGTGCTAGAAAATTTGAAATGAAAGACATTATTAGGACTTCAGTTTACAAACAAACCCCAGAAGGTATCACAGAAGTAAAAGAATTAAGTGAAAGTGATCTTTCCAATTTAAATAATTTTATTGCTAAAGTTTATATGAAACAAATGCCAACATTCTATACTAATGTTGTTGGATATCGAATTGAAAATAATCAGTTAAAATTAATTTTAGATTATGATAATGTTGTTCAATATACAGATGATGCAAAACAAGATAAATTAGAAATTGTTTTTGGAGAAATGGTAAATGGAACTGCCGAAAATATAACGCTTGAAGGATTAATTCGAGAAATGGAAGCAAATCCAACCGGAACATTTACATTAACTAGGGATTATGATGCATCCATTATAACGAAAAATTCAAATTCTTTAATCTCTTCTACATTTATGGGAACTTTAAATGGTAATGGACATAAAATTTATAATTTATCGAAACCATTATTTGATACAATTGATTCTGCAACCATTGAAAATTTAGTTTTAGATAATCCAAAACTATCTGGTGTTACAAGTCGTGGAACCATAGCAAATATTGCAACCAATTCACTTGTTCGAAATGTACATGTAAAAAATTTATCTCTAATATCTGGAACAAATCGAGTAGGAGGAATCATTGGAGAAGCAACTGCATCCACTATCGAACAAAGTAGTGTTACCAATTTAAAAATAACAACTTCGCTACATATTCGAGTAGGAGGAATCATTGGAAATATGATTGGTGGTTCAATTAAAAATTGCTATGTAGAAGGAAAAATTGAATCAACTCAAAATAAAGATGGTAATGGAATTAGTGGTATTTTAGGTACGGGTGAAGGAACGGAACTTATCACAATAGAAAATTGTATTACGAAAGTTCATTATAGTAGCAATGTTAGCCCAAGATTAAATGGAGATATTGTAGGACTAGCTTTAAATAATAATACCAAGTTAGTAAATAATGTAAGTTTATCAACAGGTAAAAACTTTTATCATATTCATGGTTCTACCATTCATTCTAGTTCAACAAATAACTATGAATTAACCGAATCTGAACTGGCTTCAAACGCTTCAGGTAATCGAGTAAAACAAATTACAAAAGAAGAATTGACAACCGAATTCTTTAAAAATGAAGTTGATTTTGATGAAAATATTTGGGATTTTACCGATATTTCATATGAAAATCCACCTAAATTAAAATCATCTAAAGAAGACAATACTCAAAATGATGAAAAACCAACAAATAATAATTTATATATCCCAGATTATAATAGAATTAATAAAATAAACGGATATACAAAAGAAAAAGAAATTTTATATCACAATTTAAACAAACTTATGCCTTATTATGACGCAAAATATTTGATTGAAGATGGTTTAAAAATTCAAAATAATCATGAATTAAATACAAAAGTGATAAAGCATATCTTACCTTATAGTAATGGAAAGTTAATGACTTATTTAACTTCCCAAAACCAAAATACTATCACAAGTATAAAAGTAGTATTTGAAGATTTCTCAGTAAATGAATATAATGTAAGTTTTAAAGAAATGAAACAAAATATCTCTATTTATACGTTAAATGATTTCAATTTAGAATATGCTTTTAATAATTATGTGATAAAAGAAACTGCTTCCATTGTACAAACTTTAAAAGAATATATAAGTTCGATGAATTACACAGAAACTTTAGATCCACTTACAACTGCTGCAGATAGTAGATTGTATCGTGATCATTATGATGAAAAGATAAAACCACTTGCAGAAATAATTGCCTTACAATTATTACAAAATGATAGTAATAGTGTACTTACGATAGATAATGACATTTTAAATAATAAAATTAAACAAGAATTAATAGATAGTGGTAGATTAAATAAAATTTTATATGCGTACAATTATTATCATCGTTGGTATCAATTTGAAATTGGTGGATCCAAAGTATCGGATATATTATTATTTGAAGGTAAAATGTATAAAGATAATATGACTCTAGATAATTTAATGGAAGAGGTATTAACTGGAAATTTAGGAACAAATGTCACAAATACTTTTTATGCAAATAGTTTAAAAAAATATACAGATAGAGCAAATTTAGGACTCTTCTTAGACCATATTATTTCTTCGATTGGTGGATACGAAGATATTAATGATTGGTTTACTGAATATTTTTCATCAATCGGAATTCTTGCGGAAGTACCAGTTGAAAATCATCCTGAAGTAAAATATCGTGCATGGGATAGATTAAAAGGATATCAAAACTTTATTCTTCCATTATCCACATTGCCAAAATATGCGGGATATATTATTTCTGGACCAGCACAATTACAAGTTGGTGCTCAAAGAACTTATATAAAAGACCCTGATACCACGGCTGGCCAAAATACAGTGAAAAATATTGTTAACAATCATATAAAATTAATAAAAAGACAATTTGATACCATGGCTGGAACATTCCATGTAGAAAGTTGGAATAACTTCACAATTATGATATATGATACGGTAAAAACCATAACAGGATATAAGACTAGTTATTTTCCTGGAACTAATATTCCAATTGGAACATCAGCAGTTACTACGATAAATCGAGTTGGAACAACTGAGCCATTCCATAAAAACTTTAATGAAGCCGTTGGAGCATGGCAATATGGTTCGGCAGCAGGTGTTGGAAATACTGCAGGGTTCTTATGGTTCATTGCAACACCAGGATTAACCAACTATGATACATGGACCCATGAATATCAACATGCCTTAGCAGATAAAATGATAATGTTTAAAAGTGGTGTTCGATTACCATTAGAAGCTTATACAGAAGGAAATGTGGAACAACGAGATGATTGGAGTGAAAACAATATCAATGGATATGATGTAGGACCATATTACTTTAATCTTGCTTTTAGTTTAAACAAAGAAGGATTTGCTACCCAAAATTTAACACCAGAAAGAATTAATACTCGTGAAAAATTAGAAAATTATTTTAAAGGACAATTAGATGCTTTAGAATTATTGGATTATGTTTCCGCAAAAGCATTTATTCAGTTAACTCCAGAACAACAAGCAAAAATAGCGACAAGAATGGCCCAATCTGGAAGTTGGAGTTCTTGGGGAACCATTACTGCTGAGCAAGCCACTGCAATGAATTTAACGACCTTAGAATCTCTTTGGGATAATCATATTATTTTAAGACCAAATAATGCTTGGGGTATTAGTGTAAGAGGACTTACTCCAATTAATGGTATTGGTGGAAATGATTATGGATATGAATCCATGTGGGTTACAAGATGGTATATGGGACATAATGATGGTGGATATTCCGATGCTTTTACAAGTAAGAAAAACTTATTTGAAATGTTAGGTTATGGTGGAATAGATGGATATGTAACATATGGTAGCCGTCGAAGCTCAAACGATTTAGATGCAATCCAAAAAATTACGCAAGCAAAAACAGGTACCGCAATGAATTGGAAAGAATATCGAATGAGTCGATATGCAGAAATTGAGCGTAATATCAATAATAAATATGTTAATATTGAATGGATGATAGAACAGTTTAAAGAAGCCTTGACAAGTGATGCGAATAATGCAAATAGAAACATTACAAGTGCTACTAATGTAAGAAAACTATATTATCATTATTTAAAAAGTGCTACCAATGATTTTATTGATGATCCACTTGGAACTTCTTTAGAACAAATTCATATTAAAACAGCCGAAGAATTGGTTCAAAAAATTAATAAACAACCATACGGTTATTATATTTTAGATAATGATATTGATTTTAGTAATATGACAACAAACGTAACTCAAACATTTATGGGTAAACTAGATGGAAATGGTCATAAAATTATTGGAAATAAAAAATCAATCTTCCAAAAAATTAGATATGGATATGTAAAAGATTTAATATTAGAAAACACCAATATTCCAAAAACAGAAGCAAATGTTGGTGCACTATCTGTTCGAACAGAATATAGTGTTTTGGAAAATATCCAAGTCAAAAACTTACAATTAAACTTTGGCGGTAGAAACAATTTAAGTTTAGTTGGAGGAACAGTAAGTACTGTATTAAATAAAAATATTGAAGTAGAGACATTAAAATACAAAATTAATAGTTTAGAAGATATTGATAAATTAATCGAAGATCCTGGAGGAAACTTTGAAATAGAAAATGATATTGATTTTACAACATATATAGGTTCTGGATCCGTTGTAACCGTTCCATTTACTGGAAAAATAAATGGAAAAGGACACACATTAACTAACTTAAGAAATCTATCATTATTTAGTAATTTTAATGGAACAGTTGAAAATTTAAATATTAAAAATTTTACAAATATTAGTAAAGGCGATGATATTGCAGCATTTGCAAAATATTCTAATAATGCTACATTAAGAAATATGAAATTTGAGAATATTACTTTAGAAGGACAACATCGAGTAGCACCAGTTGTAACTTTTGACAATGCTAATTCTACATTTGAAAATATTTCGGTAAAAAATGCTAATGTAAAAGGTACAGGAGTCTATATATCAACATTTATAGGTAGAAAATATGGTGGAAGTATTAAAAACGTATTTGTAGAAGGAAATCTAGAAATAAAAATGACAGAAAATGGCGGAATTGTAGGTGCCTTCCAAAAAGGAGGAATCCTTGAAAACGTCATTGCTAAAGTAAATATTCATAAAACCGAAAATACATATACGAATATTGCAAATAGTGAACGAAATGGTGGAATAGTAGGTAATATTTATGATACACCAAGAATTCGAAATTCTATTTCATTTGGAAATATGAAAGGATTCGTAGACAGTGAAGGAACTGAAAAAATTCCATACAAAGTAACAGGAGCAGCCGCAGCAATGATTATATCAACTATGGAAAATTGCTATGAATATATTGGATCTCAAGGCTTTAGTAGTATAACAACAGAAACAGCAAATCAATTAAAAGAAGCAACAGAAGAGCAGATTTATACACAATCTTTTTACCAAGATACTTTAAATTTCGACAAAGAATTATGGAATTTTAATGTAATTTCTGAAAAAGGATATCCTGAATTAAAGTAAAAAAAAAAAGATATTTATTGATCAAAAAAAGTATTGAAAAAAATCAATACTTTTTTGTTTTTTAAAAGTGCATAATTTTTAATTTGTTTTTTTTTCTTATATTTTGATTTTTGAAATAAGCATTTTTAATTTTTTGAATCCCATTTTTTATGATTCTAGAAGTATAAGATTGTGAAAATCCAATCATTTTTGCAATTTCTAATTGATGATATCTTTTGCCATTAAGACCAAAATACAAATTTAAAGCTTCTTGTTCTTTATTATTTAAAATAGAAAATAACTTTTTCAATTCAATTAAATCATTTTTTTCTAAAATATCATCTAAAAAATCAGAATTATCTGAAATGGTATCTTCTAATAATAAATCTCGATCATTATTATTTTGAACTAAAACTTGTTGTAAACTTTGTACTTGGTTCCATTTTTTCCTTTTTCTTAAATACATTAAAATTTCATTCAATATAATTTTATTAAAATAAGTAATAAATTCATAATTTTTTGAAATATCAAAAGTTTCTACTGCTTTGATCAAACCGATTATACCTATAGAAATTAAATCTTCTAGTTCATCATATCTCACTGTTTTATTAAAATATTTATAAACAAAATAATATACATATCTTATATTGTGTAAAATTAATTTTTTTTTCGATTCCTGATCACCTTGATAATAAGATTTAAATAATTTTTTTGTTTCTTCTTTACTTAAAACAGGCAATAAATGATTTTTAAGATCAAACTTTTCCATAATTCTTTCCTCACACAAAAAAATATTATAAGTAGAAAAAACTGGAAAAAAAGATTTATAATATTATAATTTACGATTCATTATTTACATGAATCGAAGATAATTCTGATCCTTTTTCATAATAGAAAATGGTTGAATTTTTAGAATTCATATTTTCTTCCCCTGAAATTGCATCTTTGACTAGACCAACAACATTTTTTGGAGTTTCGTACCAATGATTTTCACTATCTTTCAAATAACTTTCCATCGTTTCAAGCCAAACATTTTTAGAAATTCTACTAGCAATACTTCCTACTTCACTGCTATCATCTTTTCCTACCCATACTAAAGAAAGAGCATCCGGAGTATATCCTACACTCCAACAATCGGTATTGGTAGTCCCTGTTTTTAAGGCATATTTTCTAGACATTTTAGAAGCTAAAGAAAGAGCAGTTGGTGTAGTATAAGAATTAAACGCTGAATTTGTAGTATTGGTTAACATTTCATTCAAAATATATACATAATTGCTATTTAAAACCATTTCATTTTTATCTTTAAATTCATATAAAAGATTGCCATCCATATCTTCAATTTTTTCAATAAGATGAACTTCTTTTTTAAATCCTCCATTCGCAAGAGTAGTGTAACCTGTTGCAAAGTCTAAAATATTAAGTTCGCTTGTACCTAAAGCTAAGGATGGGTTTGGTTGAAGTTCTCCTTTAATTCCAGTTTGTTTTGCTAAATTTACTAATGTATTTTCTCCTAAAAATAAATGTGTTTTGACAGCATAAATATTGTCAGAAAAAGCTAAAGCTGCTGCCATAGTAATATACTGATTTCCATAAATATGATTATAATTGGATGGACTATAAGTTTTATTATTTGAAAATACAAAAGATGTTTCTCCACTATAAAAAGTAGAAGAAGAAGTCATATTATTTTCCAAAGCGGCATAATAGAGAAAAGGTTTCATAGTACTTCCCACTTGTCGTTTTGATTGAGTAGCACGATTATATTGACTCTCAGAATAATCAAAACCACCAGTTAATGCTTTAATTCCTCCAGTATTTGGATCAATTAAAACACTAGCAATCTGAAGATCATCACTATCTTTCATATTATTTTTAATTGAGTTTTCTAAATTTTTTTGTGCATTGATATCTAAAGAAGTATAAATTTTTAAACCACCTGATTCTAATAACGTCGTAGGAATACCTTTAATATTTTTTAATTCATTTAAAACTGCATCTTGATAATATTGAATCATTTGGGAACGATCTTGCTCTTCTTTTCCATAAACTTCAATTTTATTTTCAAATAAATGTGCATAAGTAGTTTCGTCAATATAATGGTTATCTAACATTGTTTTTGCTACAATCTTTGCTCTTTTAATACATGCATCATAATTGACAACAGGATTAAATTTATTAGGGCTCTTGGGAATTCCAGCAAGCATCATCGCTTCTTCTAAAGTTAAATCTTTGGCATTTTTATTAAAATAATATTGACTAGCCTCCCCAATACCATAATTTCCTTCACCATAATTAATTGTATTTAAATAACCTTCTAAAATATTATCCTTTGAATAATGTACTTCTAATTCAACTGTTAGAAAAGCTTCCTCAATTTTTCGTTGCCAAGTTTGATCAAAAGTTAAAAACATATTTTTAATATATTGCTGACTTATGGTTGAAGCTCCCTGTCTCGTATTATTCATAATATTTGTTTGCATTGCTTTAGCAATACGTAAAAGATCAAATCCATAATGAGAATAAAAATTTTTATCTTCTACGCTAATTACTGCATCAATTAAATGCTGCGATATTTGATCAAGAGAAACCCATTGATTGTGGTTGGAACCTTGATAAACCAATTGATCTTCTTGATCATATAAATAAACTTTTCCTAAATTGGTTAATTCCAAACGAGGGCTAAAAAAAGCATAAGCATAAATACCTAGTAAAGCAATTAATCCTGATAAAAAAAGAAAAAGAACAACTCGCAATAAAAAAAATATTTTTCTCTTCATGCAATCCACCTAACATTATTATGAAAAAAAGAAAAAAAAATATCCCCAAAAATTGGAAGAATTGAAAAAAGATATGATATAATTTGCAAAAAAAGAAAGCAGAGTATTTATGAAATTAAATTTAAAATTATACAAAGACGATAATTTACTCTTAGAAAAAGAAATGGATTATGAAAAAAATAAAGAAATCATAACGTTTAACATGGATCACATAAATCATCAAATTGATATCAAAGAAAAGACATTAGAAAGATATAATGAAGAATTTCATTTTTATTTAAACTTTGAAACAGAAAAATGTACCTATGAATTAAGAACTCATCAAGCAGTTTTTGATATTATTGTTGATTATTCTTTTTTCTTAGTTACAAAAAATGAAATAGAAATGGCTTATGTATTAGAAACGGATGATCAAAAATGTAAGATTTTACTCGAATTTCAAAAATAAAGATAGACAGATGAAAAAATATTGCATATAATGGCTTAGATGATATTTAAAAATATCAAATGAATTCCATGTTAATAATAATTTTATCGTATAATGTTGCTGGTAAGATACAAAATATCAATCAGTATAAATAAAGGAGGAAAAAAGATGAAATTAAGTGAAATTCCAAAAGAAGAATTAGAACTAATGGGCTATGATGATTTAGCATTTTTAATATTACAAGATGAAAATAAAAAAATAAAAATAAATGAATTATTTAAAAAAGTATGTACAATCTTAAACTTATCTGATCAAGAATTTGAAAATAGAATTGCAGATTTTTTTGAAATCCTTACTACAGATAAACGTTTTACTATGTTAGAAGATGGTTACTGGGATTTAAAAGATAAACATAGCGAAAAAGTAATTATTGATGAAGATGAAGATTTTATGGAAGAAACAGAAGAGGAAGAAGAAATCGAAGAAGAAGAGAATATATTTAAAGAAGAAGAGGAAGACAGTAGTACAGACGAAGATTTAAAAGATTTAGTTGTCATTGACGGAGACGAAGAAGAAGAGAATCTGTAGAATATCTAAAATTTAGAAAGGAATACAGGTTATGGAAAATAGATTAGAATCAATATTAGAAAAATATCAAGAAATTTCACAAAAATTATTAGATCCACAAATTATGTCGGATTTTAATGAAATAAAAAAATTGTCCAAAGAGCAAAGTGATTTAAAAGAAATCGTCGAAAAATATGAAGAGTACAAAAAAGCAAAAGAAGGAATAGAAGGTGCAAAAGCTTTATTAAGTGATCCAGATTTAAAAGATATGGCGGAACTAGAACTTCAAGAAAATACAGAATTATTAGAAACATTAACACATGAATTAGAAATTCTTTTAATACCAAAGGACGAAAATGACGGCAAGAATGTGATCATGGAAATTCGAGGAGCTGCAGGTGGAGATGAAGCCAATATTTTTGCAGGAGATTTACTTCGTATGTATACTTACTATGCAGAAAAAAATGGCTGGAAAATTGAAATAAACCATGAGCTTCCTGGATCTAGTGGTGGATTTTCTAATGTTGAATGTATGATTAAAGGTGAAAATGTCTATTCCAAGTTAAAATATGAAAGTGGAGCTCATCGTGTTCAAAGAGTTCCAGTAACAGAAACCCAAGGTAGAGTGCATACTTCTACTGCAACAGTTTTAGTAATGCCTGAAGTAGAAGATGTTGATATTGAAATCAAAGAAAGTGATTTAAAAATAGATGTATATCATAGTAGTGGAGCAGGAGGGCAATCTGTTAATACATCCAATTCTGCAGTACGAATAACACATTTACCTACTAATACTGTCGTTACTTGTCAAAATGAAAGAAGTCAAATGAAAAATAAAGATAAAGCAATGAAAATTTTAAAAATTAAACTTTATGATGATATGATAAGTAAGCAAGTTGCAGAAGTAGGTAGTGAAAGAAAAAGTAAAATAGGAACTGGAGATCGTTCTGAAAAAATTAGAACATACAATTATCCACAAAATCGAGTAACCGATCATCGCATCAATTTTTCCATAATGGAATTAGATCGTGTAATGGATGGTGGTTTAGATCCAATCATAGAGGCTTTAATAACGGAAGATTTAAAAAGAAAATTAGCAGGAGAAGAAATGTAACATTTCTTTTTTTATAAAAAAATGCAAGAAATATTAAAATATATTACCAAACAGGATTATGAATTGTTAAAAGAAAAATATCCTAATAAAATAGAAAAAGTCTTAAAAAAGATAAAAAAGAATTATCCAGTTCAATATTTAATTGGAAACGTAGAATTTTACGATTGTAATATTAAAGTAAATAAAAACGTTTTAATACCTCGCTTTGAAACAGAATTACTAGTAGAAAAAAGTATCAAAAAAATACAAGAACAAAAGATAAAAAATCCTAAAATCATTGATTTAGGATGTGGAAGTGGTTGTATTGCAATTGCCATAAAAAAACATATAAATTGTGAAATAATAGCAATTGATAAAAGCAAAAAAGCTTTAAAAATAGCCAAAGAAAATGCTCAACGTAATAATATAAAAATAAAATTTTTAAAAAAAGATATGACTAAAGTAAAATTTACTTCAAATGATATAATAATTAGTAATCCGCCATATGTTGGAAAAAAAGAAACAGTGGGAAAAGAAACAAAAAAAGAACCTCAAAAAGCAATTTTTGCGAAAGAAAATGGAATTTATTTTTATCGAAAAATATTAGAGTCTATAAATAAATATAAAATAAAACCAAGATTAATCATTTTTGAAATCGGGATGAAACAAGGAAAACAATTAAAAGAATTACAACAAAAATTATTGCCAGATTATAAAATTACGATTGAAAAAGACTATAATAATAGAGATCGCTTTGTATTTTTAGAGCCAAAATAATGGAATGACAGTAGAGATGATTTATATGAATATATCACATTTAACGTTTTCTTATGAAAACACATTAATATATGAAGATGTAACTCTTGAATTAAAAAAGAAAGATCACATTGGAATAATTGGAGTAAATGGTGCTGGAAAAAGCACTCTTTTTAAGTTGATTTTAAAACAACTAGAACCAGATTATGGGAGTATCAAAGTATCATCGAATTCTAGAATTTATTATTTACCTCAAGTTATAACAGATGAATTACCAAATTCCAATATTACTGTATTAGAATATTTAATCAGTGCCAGACCAATTCAAAAATTAGAAAAAGAAATGAATGAATTATATCAAAAAATGGCAAAAGAAAAAACTACAGAAAAAATTGAAAAAAGATTAGAATATATTCAATCTCAATTAGATTATTGGGAATACTATGAAGCAGAAAGCATTCTTTTAAGATTAATAAGTATGCTAAATATAACTGATGAACTTTTAGATCAAAAATTAAACTCATGTTCTGGAGGACAAAAATCGAAAATTGCATTTGCTAGATTACTATATAGCAAACCAGAAATTATATTATTAGATGAACCTACAAATCATTTGGATGAAAAATCAAAAGAAAATATTGTAACCTATTTAAAAAATTATCCAGGAATGGTGTTAGTCATTTCACATGATATTAATTTTTTAAATGAAGTAACAAGTAAAACTTTATGGATTGATAAATCTACCAAAAAAATGGAATTGATCAATGGAAATTATGAGCAATTTCAAAAAATTAAAAAGATACAAGAAAAAGAATTAAAAAATAAATATGAATCACAAGAAAAAGAAATCAAAAAATTACAAGACATTGTAAATTTATATAGTAATTCATCAGGAAAAAGAAAACGAATGGCAGAATCAAGAGAAAAAAGTTTAAATAAACTATTAAAAAATAGAATAGAACTTCATCCTATATCAAAAAAAGTAAATTTAAAAATGCAAGTCGATGAATTAGGAAGTTTAATTCCATTAAAATTAGAAAATTTATCTTTTGGATATCAAAAAGATAATTTATTGTATGAAAATATAAATTTTGAATTATATCGTCAAGAAAGATTTTTAATTATTGGAGAAAATGGAGTTGGAAAATCTACCTTATTAAAATTGATTCATCAAGATTTAAAACCCATTAATGGTATGATAAAACTATCGGATAAAACTAGAATAGGTTATTATGCTCAAGAACATGAAATTTTAAATTTAGAGAAAACAATACTAGAAAATATGGAAGAATATGGATTAAACCAAACGAAAATAAGAAGTCATTTGGGTAATTTTTTATTTACAAATAATGATGTTTATAAAAAAGTAAAAGTTTTATCACCAGGAGAAAGAAGTAGGTTAGCGTTTGCAAAATTAACTCTTACAAAAGCTAATTTATTATTATTAGATGAGCCAACCAATCATTTAGATCCTGAAACACAAGAACTGATAGCAACATTTCTAAAAAATTATCCTGGATCTATCATTTTGGTAAGTCACAATCCAATATTTGTAGATAAATTAGGAATAGAAAGAATTTTACATTTACCATCAGGAGAAGTATTCTATTATGATCGTAAAATAGTAGAATTTTATGAAAAAGAGAATAATAATGAATAAAACATAAAAAAAGTTCCCTTAAGTTATATAGGTGAACAAAAATGAAAAAAATAATAATAGTATTATTTTGTATAACAGTGATCTATGCGATAGCAAATCAAGAAGAACAAATATTAATTCCAGAAGATTCCATTCGATTTCGAGTAATTGCAAACAGTGATTCCATGGAAGATCAAAACAAAAAAATGGAAATTAAAGAAGCAGTGGATAAAGAAATCAATAAATTAATGCTTCAAGCAAATAATATAGAAGAAGCTAGAAATTTATTACAAAGCAATATATCTAATATAGAGCAAGTAGTAAACAATTATCACGTAAATTATCAAATGAATTTTGGGAATAATTATTTCCCAGAAAAAGAATTCAAAGGAATTACATATCCGGAAGGAAATTATGAATCTTTGGTCATTACTTTAGGAAGTGGTCTTGGACAAAATTGGTGGTGTGTTATGTTTCCACCATTATGTCTTTTAGAAGCAGAAGAAAATCAATTAGATGAAGTAGAATATAAATCATTTGTAAAAACTATGATAAATAAGTATTTGGAATGAATTATCAAAGTCTCCATATAATTTTTTAGGAGGCTTTTTCTATGTTAGAAATCGTAACAATTTTATCCATTGCTGTAGCTCTAAGTATGGATACATTTTCTTTATCACTAGGAATTGGAACATGTAATCTTTCAAAAAAGAAAAGTCTCATGTTATCAATGGTAGTAGGAATCATGCACTTTATTATGCCTTTATTAGGAATTATAATTGGAAATAACATTGTTAATTTTTTCAAATTAAATAGTAATCTTCTATTAGGACTCATTCTTTTATTTATTGCAGGACAAATGTTATATGAAATCTTTTTAAAAGAAGAACATAAAATTAATTTAAATTTAACAGGAATCTTTTTATTTTCCTTTGGAGTAAGTATCGATGCTTTCTCAACAGGTCTTGGATTAACAGCAATTACATCAAATATTTTTCTTGCAATGTTTCTTTTTTCAATAACAAGTTTTTTGTTTACACTAATAGGACTTAATATTGGGAAATACGCCAATCAAGTTTTAGGAGTATATTCTAGTGTATTTGGATCATTAATTTTAATCATAGTAGGTCTTGCTCATATTTTTAGATAATAAGAAAAAACTTTACAAAATAAAAGGTTTCTTTTATAGTTATAAGGAGCCAAAGGTGGTATGTTGATATGAAACAAATAATAATTGATGGTGGAAAAACTCTAAAGGGTGAAATTACTATATCAGGTATGAAAAACGCAGCAGTTGCATTAATACCAGCATCTATATTATGTGATGAAGAAATAACCATTACAAATGTTCCAAATATATCCGATAAGAAAGCTTTAATTGATATTATTGAACTTTTAAATGGAAATGTGATTGAAAAAGAACATACTTTATATATTGATACAAGTAAAATAGAATCAAAAACGATTCCAGAAAATTTAGCCAGTAAATTAAGAGCTAGTTATTATTTTATGGGAGCGCTTTTAGGAAGAAAAAGAAAAGTAGAAATCTATTTTCCTGGTGGATGTAATATAGGAAATCGAAAAATTGATTTTCATTTAAAAGGATTTCAATTATTAGGAGCTACCATTTCAATGGAACATGATAAATATATTATAGAAGCAGATCATTTAAAAGGAACTTCTATTCATTTAGATTTTCCAAGTGTTGGAGCTACAATTAATTTAATGCTTGCAGCGGTAAAAGCTGAAGGAACAACATTGATTCAAAATGCAGCAAAAGAACCTGAAATATTCAATGTAGGAGAATTATTAAACAAAATGGGAGCCAAAATAAGTGGACTTGGTACAAATACAATTCAAATTGAAGGAGTTGATTATCTTCACAAAGCTTCCATTGAAGTTTTACCAGATCGTATTGAGGCTGGAACTTATTTAATTATAGGATCTTTAATTGGAGAACAATTAAAAATCAAAAATATTATAAAAGAACATTTAGAAGCATTGTTATCGAAGTTACAAAATATTGGAGTTCTATTGGATATCCATGATGATTATATTACTGTAAGCAAAGCAGAATTTTATCATCCAATCAATATAAAAACATTAGTTTATCCAGGATTTGTTACTGATTGGGGACAACCTATGACAGTATTACTTACACAATGTGATGGAAAATCAATTTTAGAAGAAACCATTTATGAAAATCGTATGGCAGAAGTTCCGTTTTTAAATAAAATGGGAGCTAAAATTGAAGTTGAAGAACAAACTGCATGGATAAATGGTCCCACTCCATTAATTGGAGCAGAAGTAGAAGCAACAGATTTAAGAGCAGGTGCTTCATTAGTGATCGCTGGATTAATAGCAAATGGAGTTACAACAATTAATCATGTAGAATATATTTTAAGAGGATATGAAAGAATTGTTGAAAAATTAACCAATGTAGGTGCTAGTATTGAATTAATCGACATAGAATAGTAGAGAATAAAAGCTCTATTTTTCTTTTGGAGGAACCATGAAAAAAAAGATATTAATTATTATTATAATCGGTATCATATCTACATTTTTAATTTATCAATTTAACAAACAAGAAAAAATATATTTTTTATCATTAGGAGATGGTCTTGCAACAGGAATGACTGCATATAATATTGAAGGATATAATTTTAATGACTATATTCGAGATGATTTAGAACAAAAAGAACAACTTGAAGAATTTATACATGAATTTTCAAAAACAGATCAAACGGTAGAAAATTTAATTATATCCATTGAAAATAACTATGAATTAGAAGAACTTGATTTAACCATACAACAAGCATTAGCAAAATCAAAATTAATTACATTGGCCATTGGAAATGATGAATTAGCGAATATTTCTTTAAAATCTAATTTAACTACTAAAGAAAAAGAAAATTATATTAATAATATGAAAAAGTTAACAAAACTAATTCGCAACTTTAATGATAATAAAATTTATTTAATTGGTATTTATAAAGTTTATAATTTAAAACAAGAAGATGTAGATGCTATCAATGAAAGTTTAAAGCAAATTGCAAAAGAATTAGACTTTAATTTTGTAGATATATCAAACTTTTCAGAAAAAAAAGAATACTTTTTAACTAATAATAGTTATTATTTTAATTATAAAGGACATCGTGAGATAGCCAATAAGATTATTGAAAACATATAAAATCTGAATGTAAATTAGCACGAATTTGACAAACATGCTAAAATATGCTAAAATGCTTACATGTGGTGCACTATTCTAGTCACACATACAATATGAAGATAGGGCTAAAAATCTATCAATTGCATGAAAGCACTTTATATAATTTGCTTCTTCTGCCCAAGTTGGGGTGATTATATAATTTAAGATTTTAGGAAAGTTATAATGGCATATAACCAACCTCCTGAAATTCCGCAATTTAGTAAAAAAGTGCATGTCGTGAGTGAATATGTGGGAGATAATGAACAATGTATTATCAAAATCATATTTGCAAAAGCGAATAAGTATTGTCCCTGAGTGTTAGGGAAAACCTCTAGAGTGTCTAAATTATAAGGATTAAAGTACGGACTCAGTGGT
>CAOJNP010000022.1 GCA_948439995.1 uncultured Erysipelotrichaceae bacterium
AATTTTCCACAATATATAATTGAAAATAATTTACCCAAAGATGCTAAATTAAATATTTTTACTTCTCCAATTCAAATTCGACAATTAATTAAAAGTGAATTGATAACAGTTTTATCTTTTATTGGATCAATTATGATTGGGGGATCAAAAGTTACAAGAGAAGAATTAGAAAAACTAACTGAATTAGGAAGAAAAAAAGGTCTTGCAGTTCCGATTTGTGTTGGATATGGGCAAAATGAGTTAGCTGGTGGAGCTTCCTATAATTATAATTCTAATAATAAAAATGGTAGTGCTGGTTTTCCATCAATTGGAACTGATATAATAATTGTTAACCCAGAAACGTTAGAATTACTAAACGAAAATAAAGAAGGGCATATATTAGAAAGAAGTAATAGTGAGTTTAAATGTTACGATAATATGGCAATTCCAACCAAAATGGCTAGAGTATTTTTATTAGATGGCTTGGAATGGTTCAAAACAAACGATTTAGGGTATATAGATGAAGATGGTTTTATTTTTGTAACTGGAAGATTAGGACGGGTAGCTACAAGATTTGATTCAAAAGTAGATTTGGATACTATTCAAGAAAAAATTAAAACCATTCCATTAATAAAAGATTGCGCTGTTATTTGTCCAAACTTTGGAGGATCCAATGAAGAGATAGTAGCATTTATTGTTACAAATGATAACTTAGAAAATATAAAAAAAATACTTCAAAGTTCTAATATTTTATCTTTATTCGAAAAACCAAATCAATTTATAAACATAGAGAAAATACCATATTTAAGTTCGGGAAAACCAAACTACGAAGTTTTAAAACAACAATACCAAACATTTGAAATAAAGCGAAGCAAAGTTAAAACTTATTAATCTAATTAAAAGAAAATTTATTTTCTATTTTTGAAAATAAGTTTTTTTATTTATTAAAATAAAAAATAAGTCTTAAAAAAATCAAAAGAAAGAAAATCTTTATTTAAAACATTAAAAATGTTGTATAATTATAATAGAGGTGAAAATATGTTAAAAATTATACAATCCGTTATGCTAGTTATGTCATTAGTATATTTAGGAGTAATAATAATTTTATTTTTTGTAAAAAAGAGCGTTAAAAATGATGACACCAAAATTTATAAAAATATGCTAATTGCCAATTTGTTATCCATTATTGCAGAATTAAGTTTATATGTACTAGGACCAATAGTTCTTAATAAAGAGTTAATTATAACTTTTATATATCTTATGTTAAGTAAAATTTTTGTTTGCTTAGTTACATATTGGTTTTCTCTTATTGCCAAATATACTTTTTTAATATGTGATAAAGTGAAAAAAAACAAGTATGAAAATCCAGAGAAAAAGAAAAAATTATTTAATATGATAAATACTATTAGTATTGTGATTGCTAGTATCATATTATTATTACCAGTAGAACTTATTATTTTAGAAGATGGCGGTTATACGCAAGGGCCAGCTACAGCATTAGGATTTATGCTTATTTTTGCATCTTGCTTTTTTATGCTATTCGAGTTAATAAAAACACATAAAAAGATAGGACGTAAAGAATTTGTACCAATTATTATATTGTTAATTCTTATACTGGCATCTACTTTAGTACAAGCAGTCTTTCCCCAATTATTACTATTCAATCCTGTAATGGTTTTAACAATGATAATTATGTATTTTACCATTGAAAATCCAGATTTAAAACTTATTCGAGCTTTAAATATAGCAAGAGAACAAGCTGAAAAAGCCAATAAGGCCAAAACTGAATTTTTATCTAATATGTCCCATGAAATAAGAACGCCACTAAATGCCATTGTTGGATTTAGTGAATGTTTATTAACATCAAATGATTTAAATGAAAATAAAGAATTTGCAAAAGATATTGTGGATTCTTCTAATAATCTTTTAGAAATTGTAAATGGTATTTTAGACATTTCTAAAATTGAAGCAAATAAAATGGAAATTATTCCAAAAGAATATAATCCAAGAGAAGTATTTCAATCTCTTGCAAAATTAGTTCAACCGAGAATTGGCGAAAAGCCAATTGAGTTTAAAATACATATTTCAGAAGATTTACCAGGAGTTTTAAAAGGTGATATGGGCAAAGTAAAACAAGTCATATTAAATCTTTTAACGAATGCAGCGAAATATACAGATAAAGGTAAAATTGATTTTAGTGTTACTTGTGTCAATCGAATGAACGAAAAAAAATGCCTTTTATATATAGCTGTAAAAGATACAGGACGTGGGATTAAACCACAAGATATGAAGAAATTATTTAATAAATTTGAACGAATGGATGAAGATAAAAATGCAACCATTGAAGGAACAGGACTAGGGCTTGCGATTACCAAACGTCTTGCTGAAATGATGGGTGGAAAAGTTACTGTAAATAGTGTTTATGGAGAAGGGTCTGTATTTCGAATTTATTTAGAACAAGAAATTATAAGTATGGAAATTCCAGAAAATAGTGGTGAAGAAATAGAAATTAATTATGATAAACATCAAGGTAAGAGAATACTTGTAGTAGATGATTCTAAAATGAATTTAAAAGTAGCAAATCAAATATTAAAACCATATAATTTTACAGTTGTGCTTGCAGAAAGTGGATTTGAATCCTTAGAACTTATGGAAACACAAACGTTTGATTTAATACTAATGGATATTATGATGCCAAAGATGAATGGAGTAGAAACACTTAGAAGACTAAAAGAAATCGAAGGATTTAATATTCCGGTTGTTGCACTAACAGCAGATGCATTAGAAGGAACCGATGATAAATATAAGAGTGCTGGTTTTGATGATTTTTTGTCAAAGCCAATTAATAAGCAAGAGTTAGATCGTGTATTAAATAAATTTTTAAAATAAAAATCAATGTAAAAATGCATTGTTTTTTTTGAAAAGTTAAAAATAGTAGATTTAGTAGTTCCATAAAACGAAAAAAAGATTTATAATAAATAAAAATAGACACAGTAGGGGGATATAATGAAACGAAAAAAAATAGATGAGTTCTTAACTCAATTAAATGAAAAAATAAAAAAATTAGAAGCTTTAACAAAAGAACTAGAAAAGCAAAATGAATTAAAAGAAATAGAATTAGAAGAAAAAAAGAAAAAAGAACCAAAGAAAACTGGATTTCCATCCAAAGATATGCCATGGTTAAAATTTTTTCCAAAAGCATCAGTGGAAGACAAAATAAATGAGCTGACTTTATATCAGCAAATAAAAATAGCAAACAAAGATAATTTAGAAGAGATTGCCTTAACTTATTTAGGAGAAAAAATTAGTTTTTCGAAATTATTTTCTAAAATAGATCAAGTAGCCAAAGCATTGGACTCTATTGGTGTGAAAAAAGGAGATGTTGTAACATTATGTCTTCCCAATATTCCAGAGTTTGTATATTCTTTTTATGCTATTAGTAAAATTGGAGCAATTGCTAGTTTAATTGAACCAAGAACCAATGCAGAAAGAATTAAAAATTTTATCAATAATAGTAAATCTAAAGTGATGATTATGATTGATTTATGTAAAAATAATATTGATAAAATGATAGATACTTCGACTCTTGAAATCGTAATAGCTGTTTCCGCTTCTAATTCAATTGAAAAAAAATCAAAGAAGAAGATTTATACGTTTATTCATAAAGAAGTAAAAACAAATAATAAATATTTAAATTGGAATGAATTTATCAATGTCAAAAGATTGAATAATGTTGTAACTCAAGAATATATACCAAATACAACCGCTGCAATTGTTTATACGAGTGGTACAACTGGAATTCCTAAAGGAGCAGAACTTACTAATGAAACATACAATGGTCAAAATATGCAGTTAAAATATTCTGGAATTTGTCCAGAAAATGGCGAAATATTTTTAGGAAATGTTCCATTCTTTTCTGCTTATGGATCTAGTAGTGGCATGCATAATGCATTAACAAATGGAGTTACTATTGCTTTAATCCCACAATATCAACCACAAGATTTTCCAGAATTACTCTTAAAATATCAACCTAATCATGTAATGGGAGTTCCAAGATTTTATGAATTTATGTTACAAAACAAAAAAGTGCAAAAATCAGATTTTAGTTTTCTAAAAAATATAATATCAGGTGGAGATAAATTACCTCCGATTAATGAAAAGAAAATTAACAAATTTATGATCAAACATGCAGCTCCTCATTTAAAAAAAGGATTAGGAATGAGCGAATTTGGTGGAGGCTTTATTACAACTGTTAGTGAAAAATCAAATAAAATAGGAAGTGTTGGAATTCCTCATGTAGGAAATAATGTAATGATAATAGATCCAAATACTGGAGAAGAATTAAAATATGGATCAGAAAAAAATATTGGAGAACTTTATGTAACAGGACCTACAATGATGAAATCCTATTTTAACAACAAAGAAGAAACAGAAAAATTTTTTTATATAGATTCTGAAGGAAAGAAATGGGCAAAAACAGGAGATTTGGTTTACATGGATGAAGATGGAGTGATTTTCTTTGTGGATCGAATAAAAAATGTTATTATGAGACCAGATGGACATACAACTCCTTTGTTACCAATTGAAAATGCCATTTGCAAACACCCAGGTGTTTTAAACTGTGCAGCAGTGGGAGTAAAAGTAGAAGAAAAAGGGACAGGATCCCTTCCAATGGCTTTTATTGTATTAAAGAAAAATGAAGATGTAAATCTCAATCTGATCCAAAAAGAAATAGAAGATTTATTAGAAAGTTATGTACCAGAAAGAGAAAGGCCTCATTGGTTTCGATATGTCAAAGATCTTCCTTATAATTTAGCAGGGAAAGTGAACTTAATTGAATTAAGAGAAATTGCTTCAAAGGAAGATTTAAAAATTCGTGTCAGTAAAGAGAGTTAGAACTTTTTATGCAATATGATATTAGATATGTTATACTGAAAATATCAAAATAGGAGTGATTAGAATGTCGGTTGGAATATCATTTAGTTTTTGTAGTTTTTTCTATATATTTTTATTAACTACAGTGTTTTTTAGTAAAAAAAGAGTAGCTTCTAAAGAAAATAAAATCTATCTATTTATTATTTTAACAAGTTTATTTGGAACAATCATTGGAGTTCCTTGCTATTATTTCATGAAATATAGTGAACAATTTTATTTTGCCAATTTATTTTTTTCAAGAGCGTATCTTGTTTATTTAGTGACTTGGATTACATTATTTAGCATTTATATTTTTGTGATTTCTTTTAAAAAAATAAATTTTAAACGGCTATTAGGATTACTTCTGATGATATACTTCATAATGATATTTTTAGTTTGTGCGTTACCTTTATATTATGAAACAGGAAATGGTTTAGTTTATTCTTATGGCCCTGCTACCAATTTTATGTATCTTATTTCTGGGATTGATATTTTCGTAATATTAATTTGTTCTATAATGAATATTAAATATTTAAAACAAAAAAAATTTATTCCACTCATTGCTTTTTTGATTGTAGGTACAATTATAATGTTAATCCAAAAATATAATCCAGGATTATTATTAATTACATTTGGAGAAGCTTTTATCACTTTTTTAATGTATTTTACCATTGAAAATCCAGATGTAAAAATGATTGAACAATTAAATATTGCCAGAGAACAAGCAGAACGAGCGAATCGTGCAAAAACAGAATTTCTATCTAATATGTCTCATGAAATAAGAACGCCACTAAATGCCATTGTAGGATTTAGTGATTGCATGCTTACAACAACAGACTTAAAAGAAACTCAAGAATTTGCCAAAGATGTAGTAGAAGCTTCAAATAATCTTTTAGAAATTGTAAATGGCATTTTAGATATTTCTAAAATTGAAGCCAATAAAATTGAAATCATTGAAAAAGAATACAATCCAAGAGAAGTCTTTCAATCGTTAGTAAAATTGATCACTCCTAGAATTCATGAAAAGCCAATTGAATTTAAAATTCATATTTCAGAAGATTTACCAGGAGTTTTAAAAGGTGATATGAGTAAAATAAAGCAAATTATTTTAAATTTATTAACCAATGCTGCAAAATATACCGATAAAGGACAAATTGATTTTACGGTAACTTGTGTCAATCGAATTGATATTAATAAATCCTTAATATACATAGCTGTAAAAGATACAGGACGTGGAATTAAAAAAGAAAATTTGAGCAAGTTATTCAATAAATTTGAACGAATCGATGAAGACAAAAATACAACCATTGAAGGAACAGGACTAGGGCTTGCGATTACCAAACGTCTTGCTGAAATGATGGGTGGAAAAGTTACTGTAAATAGTGTTTATGGAGAAGGGTCTGTATTTCGAATTTATTTAGAACAAGAAATTATAAGTATGGAAATTCCAGAAAATAGTGGTGAAGAAATAGAAATTAATTATGATAAACATCAAGGTAAGAGAATACTTGTAGTAGATGATTCTAAAATGAATTTAAAAGTAGCAAATCAAATATTAAAACCATATAATTTTACAGTTGTGCTTGCAGAAAGTGGATTTGAATCCTTAGAACTTATGGAAACACAAACGTTTGATTTAATACTAATGGATATTATGATGCCAAAGATGAATGGAGTAGAAACACTTAGAAGACTAAAAGAAATCGAAGGATTTAATATTCCGGTTGTTGCACTAACAGCAGATGCATTAGAAGGAACCGATGATAAATATAAAAATGCTGGATTTGATGATTATTTAGCTAAGCCAATTGATAAATATCAGTTAGATCGTGTATTAAATAAATTCCTAGGAGGTAAAAAAGATGAATGATTTGAATTTATTAAAACAAAATAATGTTGAGGTAGAAAGTGCGTTAGAACTTTGGGGAAGTGTAGAATCTTACAATGAAAGTTTAAAAGAATTCTACGATTCTTTTGTTTCCAAATTGATTAATTTGGAAAACTTTAAAGAACAAGAAGATTGGGAAAATTATACGATTTTAGTTCATAGTATCAAAAGTGAAGCAAAATACATTGGATTAATGAAAGATGCAGAAGAATTCTATACTCATGAATTAAAAGGAAAAGAAAAAGATGGAACTTTTATTCAAGAGAATTTTACTCATTTAAGACAAACAGTTATGAAAATCATGAAATTATTAAATGAATACTTAGGTGAAAAGAAAAATTTATTAATTGCGGATGATTCTAATTTAATTTTAAATTTTTTAGAAAAAATTGTAGATACTAATAATTATAATGTATTAAAAGCAAATGATGGCAAAGAAGCTTTAGATCATTTAAAAAATCATTATTTTTATGCTATCTTATTAGATTTAAACATGCCAAATGTAGATGGATTTGAAGTCTTAAATTATTTAAAAGAACATGAATTAATCCATACAATTCCAGTTATTATAATCACTGGAGATGATACATTAGAAACAATACAAAAAGCATTTAGTTATCCAATACTAGATGTATTAAATAAACCATTTGATGAGAAAAAGATTAATAGTATTTTAGATTCCATACAAAATTTTTATCAACGAAATTATTAAAAAAAGGAGAAAATATGTTTGTAGACAACGTAAAAATGAAAGTAATTGCAGGAAAAGGTGGAGATGGTTGCACTTCTTTTCGCCGTGAAAAATATATTCCTATGGGAGGACCTGATGGTGGTAACGGAGGCCGTGGTGGGAATATCATCTTCAAAGTAAAAAGTGGTCTAAAAACATTGATTGATTTAAAATATCATAAAATATTAAAAGCAGAAAAAGGGCAAAATGGAAAAGGAAGTAACAAGCATGGTAAAAAAGCAGAAGATATTTTTGTTTATGTACCTGCTGGAACAACTATTTTTGATGATGATACTGGTCTTGTCATAGCTGATTTAACAAAAGATAAAGAAGAAATTATTATTGCCAATGGAGGTCGTGGAGGAAGAGGAAATAAAGCCTTTGCAACGACCTCAGATCCTGCTCCTAAATTTAGTGAATTAGGAGAGCCAGGAGAAATAAGATATATACGATGTGAGTTAAAAGTCTTAGCTGATGTGGGTCTAATTGGAATGCCAAGTGTGGGGAAAAGTACTTTTTTAAATCAAATTAGTAATGCCAATCCTAAAATTGCAAGTTATCATTTTACAACACTCAGTCCGAATTTAGGATTAGTAAAATTGAAAGATGAGCGTTCTTTTGTTGTTGCAGATTTACCAGGACTAATTGAAGGTGCCAGTAAAGGTGTGGGTCTTGGAATAGAATTTTTAAAACATGCAATGAGAACTCGTATATTAGTACATATCATTGATATGGCAGGAATAGAAGGGAGAAAACCTTGGGAAGATTATGAATTAATACGTAAAGAAATGTCAGAGTATCATGAAAAACTAATTCAAAAAAAAGAAATTATTCTTGCCAATAAAAGTGATTTAGAATCTTTTCAAGAAAATCTAAAAGAATTTAAAAAGCATTATCCTTCGTTAACTATTTATGAAATAAGTGCTTTGCACAAAATTGGTTTTGATTCTTTGCTAACGGAAATAGCAAATATTTTAGAAGAAATAAAAGATGAAAATATTTATGAAGAAAACGATTATGAAAGTACAGTCATATATAAATTTCAAAATGAAAAACCATACACCATTTCAAGAGAAAATGATGTATGGGTACTAAAAGGAAATCAAATAGAAAAATTATTTTATATGACTCGTTTCGAAGAAGAAGACGCTCAAATCCGTTTTGCTAGAAAATTAAAAGGGATGGGAGTCGAAGATGAATTAGAACGACTTGGTGCAAAAAGGGGAGATGAAGTTCAAATATTAGATTATATCTTCATCTTCAAAGATTAATGTTTCACCCATAGATATTTTGAGACTAGTATTTTGAGGTAACTCCAAAATGCTAGTTTTTTTATTAGAATAAGGAATACGTACTATTCTATTTGGTGGTAAATTACGGTAAAGATAAATGACTTGATTGGATTCGTTTAAACCAACAACGTCGATTCTTTCTTTCATGAAAAAAGTATGAATTCCATTGCATTTTGGAAAAAGCATTCCATAATAAATAGGAGAAATACCCATAAGACCTCTTAATCTAGTTTTATAATCCAAAGCAACAATTACTTTAATTTTTTCTTGTTTTAAAGATAAAATCATTTTATTCACCTAACTTAATCATATCATTTTTACACCGATTTATGAGAAAAAAATAGAAAATATTGAAAAAGCATAGAAATATTTATTTTGTTATGCTATACTCTTTTTAGACTACAAAAATAAAGGGTGTATAAATATGAAAATGAAATATAAAATTGCGTTAGCAATCGTGGGAGTTTTATTATTAGGAAACATCTATTTAGGATATTCTTATTCTCTTTGGATTAAATCATTTGAATCAGAAGAACCAAATGTGATTACTTCTGGATGTTTCACTATTACGTTTGAAGAAAAAACGAAATCACTTAGTTTAAAAAATACATATCCCATATCAGATAAAACAGCTTTGGAAAAAATAAAACCATATAAAATACAAGTTTCCAATACATGTGATTCCACAGATGCAGGTTATTCTATCACATTAAATACAGTTGATCTTGGTGTAGATAAACCAAAATTAGAAGATCAATATCTGAAAGTTGCGATTGGCTTAGATGAAGTGACCCCGACTTTTGGTACCAATTTAAATAAAATGGAAATCAATAATGAAATTGAAAACATAGATGTTTCAGGAACCCTTTTAACTTCTTATATTATTAATACAGGATTTATTCCAAAAGGAACATCAAAAACATTTGATATTTATTTATGGATTGATGAAGTTGCGACAAATGATGTGAAAAATCAATTTTTTGAAGCGGGCATTTCAGTTACAACATATGCTACCAAAATAAATGATTTAAAAGCAACAATTATCGAAGCGGTAGATAATAATGGTGGAAATGCAATGGGTAATGAATATCGATTTGCAGGTGCAAATCCAAATAATTATATTGAATTTAATAATGAACTTTGGCGAATAGTAGGAATCGTAGATACTCCAAATGGTCCAAAAATTAAAATGATAAAAAATGATTCTGTAATGGGAATTACGCAAATGAGTAATGAATCAGGGAATAACTGGAATAATTCTAGCATAAAGTATTATTATGAAAATGAATATTACCCTAGTTTAAGTGATGAAGCAAAAAATCAAATGGAATCGGGAATATGGAACTTAGGAAGTAGTAATAACTATCAAGGAAATGGAACAGCTCTTAATTGGAAAGAATATGAAACAGGTTCACTTGTTATAAGTGGCAATCCAACAAATTATGAAGGTTATATTGGAATGCTTACTCCAAGTGATTATGGTTTTGCTACAAATGGAGGAAGTAGTGAAATAGGAGCAACTTGTTTTGCAACAAATTTAACAAACATTTCTAGCATAGAAGATTGTAAAAATAATAATTGGCTTTCGATTGGTGAAGCAATGTGGTTGATGACTTCTTCTGCAATAGATGCAAATAATTATTTCATTATAAATAGTAATGGAGATGTGGAAGAACAAAATAGTACACTTACAGCACTGGAAAAACCATGTGTTTATTTAAAAGATAACATTATGGTAGAAGGTGGAAATGGAACAATCGGAAATCCTTATCGCTTAAAAAAATAGATAGAAATATCTATTTTTCTAATCTTAAATAGTAAAAAAACTAAATTTTTTAAAAAAATTGAAATTTAGTGTTGACATTTTTTGAAAAATGATTATAATAACTCCGCGAAAGAAGTTTTTTGGAGAAAAAGGAAGGATTGGTGTGTTATGAATACGCGAACTATAACAAAATTACAAAAACCAAAAAATAGAAAAAAATTAGTAGAACAAATCAGAAAAATGGTTTTCACTACTGCATTAGCTGCATCATTATTAGTTGGTTCTAAAGATGTGGTACAAGCTGAAGAAGCAACAACAATAATTGAATCACAAATGGAGATTGAAAATCAAGCCGCAGAATTAGAAGTTACAGCTACTAAAATTGATATTTCATTAATAGATCTATCTGCATATCAAGGAAATTCTTTAAAAGAAGGATTAACGATGGCTGGCTTAGATCCATCCATTGCAAGCGAAATAGCAAATTTTTATGGAATTTCATATGATGGATCAGAACAAACAGATAAAGCTATATTAGATATTTTAAGAAGTAATGCAATTGATTTAAGTGCATATTGCGGTGTATCATTAGAAGAAGGATTAACAATGTGTGGTTATATTCCTACACCAGCATTATTAAATAAAATATCAAATCGCTATGGATATTTAAAATATACTGGAGATCCAAGACAAAGTTTTAATCTTGTAGCTGCACTTAAAATTCCAACCTTCAATTTAGGTGGATACACAGGATCAAATTTAGTAGAAGGATTTACTCAATATAATATTACTTGCGATCCAGATTTCTTAGATATTGTTTCAAGAGAATTTGACTATTCATGTTATGATCCAAATTCTATTGAACAAAATGCACGTTTAGTTGAAATTTTAAGTGTACATTCTTATGATTTTTCTGGATATACAGGAAATGATTTAATAGAAGCACTTAAAATGCACAACTTGCCAACCGATTTTAATTTTAGAAATGGTATTGCTTACATGCTTGGTATTGAATATTGTCAAGATGGTGATCCAAATCAAATATATCAAAATCAATATATTTTAGATTGCTTAAGACATTTAATTTTAGCAGATCAAAAAGATTCAGACAAAACCAAAGGAATGAACGAAGGAGGAAGCAATCCTGGAGCTGCTGGCGGCGGAGCTGTCGGCGGCGGTGGCGGCGGAGAAGGACATAAACACACAGGAGCTAAACCAGAACATGAACATCAATATACAGAAACGATAGAATATTATCAAATTGATGATAATACTCATAAAAAAACAATCAGAAAAAAATGTACATGTGGAGAGGAAAGTGCTTATTCCGAAACCGAAAATCATAATTACAAAGAAGTATCAACCGCTTATACTGATTTAGATGATAAAACACATTTAAAAGTTACTACATATAAATGTCAGTGTGGTCGTTCAAAAACTATAACAGAAGAATTGGAACATGTATATACCGAATGGAAATTTAACCCAGATACAAAGATGGACGAAAGAGTTTGTATACATGATGGTCATAAAGATACAAGAACCCATACTCATGATCCAAATTTAGATAAAGTAGTAAGTTGGGATGAAAATGGAGAAAGCTTTGCTTGTAAGGAGCCATTATGTACTGGTACAGTTACAATAGAAGGACATAACTTAATATTTATAGGTTATAATCCAACAACCAATGAAAATGAGTATGAATGTAGTCATAAAGATATTGGATGTGAATACATTGATTCAAGAGATCACAACTGTGCTCCAACAGCAGTATCAATTCAGATTATTGGAACAGAAAATTTATGTACGATAGAAACAACAAATTGTTCAACTTGTGGAAAAATCATTTCCCAACAAGTAAATACTGCTCATAATAGAACAAACCCACCTATCTTTGTTACTGAAACTCCGAGATCAATTTGCTATCAATGTGGAGATTGTGGCCGTCAATACTGGGTTAGTAAAGCGGATATTAAAAAATATAATTTATCAGAACAACAAGTAGAAGAAATTGTTATGATCGCAGCGTCAACATATGAATTAGAAAATGAAATAACTAATCTTATAAATATAGATGATATTAGATCAATAAATTTTGATAAAAGTGAAAATAATTTAGAAGACAGATGGGCGCAAGTAAATACTTTTAGTAGTTTAATTAAAACTAAAAGAGAACAACTAGAAGCCATGAAAAACGATCCAAAATATGTTGCTGCTTTAAATGATATAGAATCTGCTTTATCTGAATTAAATAAATATGAAGAATTAGTAAAAGAAGAAAGATATGAATTAATAATTTTAGAAAATAAAAATAATAATCAAAATCAAGGACAAACTGAATCGAATGAAAATGACAATCAAACTGCAGGATCAGAGTCAGATTCAGACAACAATGAAACAGAAGAGACAGAGGAAGACAACTTAAATAATAATCAAAATCAAGGACAAACTGAATCGAATGAAAATGACAATCAAGCTACAGGATCAGAGTCAGACAACAATGAAACAGAAGAGACAGAGGAAGACAACTTAAATAATGATCAAAATCAAGGACAAACTGAATCGAATGAAAATGACAATCAAACTGCAGGATCAGAGTCAGATTCAGACAACAATGAAACAGAAGAGACAGAGGAAGACAAAAATCTAGCTCGAGAAAAAGCTGAAAAAGAAGCTCAAGAAAAAGCCGAAAAAGAAGCTCAAGAAAAAGCCGAAAAAGAAGCTCAAGAAAAAGCCGAAAAAGAAGCTCGAGAAAAAGCCGAAAAAGAAGCTCAAGAAGAGAAAGAATACGAAGTAGCATTTGCTGACATGAACATGGATAATATGACTGTCAAATATACAACATTCAAAAAAAGTAATAATTTAACAATTGACAAAACTACTGAAAATGATAAAATAAATACAAGAAGAGCTGAATTAGAGATTGAAAAACATAATTTAGAAAAAGCTCGACAACAAAGAGTGTTCTTTGAAGAAGAAATGGTTGCATCCATTGAAGATCAAGGATCAGCTCGTAAATTAACAGTTTAATTATTATCATAGAAAGTGGTGAAAGAATGAAAAAGGGGAAAAAAAAGTGGTATCGATCATTTAGTAACTGGTTATTTGTGATCGGATGTATTGCATTAACAATTGCTTTAACGATGAATTTAAGTATAATATTTCAAGCAAAAAGTAATGAAGATCAAGTTCCAAGTGTATTCGGATACAAACCATTCATTGTTTTATCTGGATCAATGGAATCAGAGATCCAAAAAGGTGATATGATTATTACAAAGATTGTAGAACCATCATCACTTTCTGTTGACGATGTTATTGCATTCCGCGATGCAGAAAATACAGTTACAACACATAGAATAATCGATATTGTAGTAGAAAAAGGGGAAAAATATTTTGTTACTAAAGGAGATAACAATAGTACTCAAGATTTAAACTTAGTAGCATTAAAAGATATAGAAGGTATCTATATCGGACGAATTCCTGGAATTGGTTCCATGATGAAAAGTTTATCAGAACCTACCACGATCGTCATAGTGATATTAATTATTACAATCATCTTCGTAATCGGCTTCTTGATCTCGAACAAAAAACAACGAGAAGCCGAAAGAAGAGAATTGTTAGAATATAAGAAAATGAAATTACAACAAGAAAGAGAAAAAGAAGAATTCTTAGAATATAAACGAATGAAAGAACAACAACAAAGAGAAGAATATCTAAGAAGAGATGAATAAGTTGTAAATCATCTTAAAATTAAGATGTTTACATATAGAGTTTTTGAAGTTTAAAGTGGCTTCAAAGTACATAATTTAGTTTATGTAAAAAGCACACTTTGAGAGGAGGTGAAAAGGGATGAAAAAGAAAAATACCGTATTAGGAGTATTATTACTAGCAGTAGTTATTACAAGTTATTCAGTAAGTGGTACTTATGCAAAATACATCTCTAAGGTTGGTGGTACTGACGATGCGAGAGTAGCAGAATGGTCTTTCAATTCAAAAGGAGATTTTGATTTATTCAAATCATCATATTCTCATGAAGATGGTACATCTTATGTAAAATCTTTAAATTGTGAATTCAACGATGATGGAACAGTTAAAGAAGGTACATGTGATGATATAGTTGCTCCAGGAACAAAAGGAGAATATAGTTTCCAACTTGTTAATGGTGACTTCATTAGTGAAGTAAACTATATGTTAACTATGGACATTCAAGGTACAAATTCAATTGAAACACTTGTTAGTGATGATGATGTTGCAGCTCTTCAAGCTGATACAAATGCAGCAGAATTACTATATACAAAAACTGACGCTGATGGAGACAAAAATTATTACAGTCCTATTAAATTCAGATTATATAAAGGAACAGATGCAGCTAAAACATTAGTTACACTTACAAATGGAAAAGAAGTAACAAATCAAATCGATGTATTACTTGCTTCAATTAAAGATGCTTATAAAGAATTCGCATCATTAGATAAAGTTCAAGCTCCAAATAAGGATGCTAATGCTACAACATTATTAAATGCACCTTATACAATTGAATGGGAATGGGATTATAGTAATCCAACTGCTGAAGGTGATATCGCAACATTATTAAGTAAATATGATACAAAAATTGCAAATGAATCAACTGCAGCTGCAGAAGATGCAAAATACAATGTTTCTATTACTTTTGATGTAGTAGCTGAACAAACTAAATGTGCAGCAGGAGAAGATATCGCTACATGTAAAGCTAGTGCTAACAGATAAAATAAAGGAAGTTTTTAACTTCCAAATAAACCTATGAAGTTCATAGGTTTATTTGGAAATTAAAGAGAATGAAAAGGAAGTGAAAAAATGACTAATAATATTAATAATGAAATAAATAATGGTATGAATCGCGAAAAGAGAAAAGAAGAAAAACATAATCGTACAATATTTTATATTATAATCATTATAATCATTATTTTAAGTTTAATTACAAGTTGTAGCTGTACTTCAAACTTCTTTGGAAAAATAGGAAATATTTTTAGCCGTGAAGATTCTTTTTCAATTGATGATGATACCAATGATCAAGAAATAATTTTAAATCAAGACTTAACTTTTGAAAGAGACTCCTTAGAAGTATTATTAAGTGATGATAAACCAAAAATCGGTTATTCTTATCGAAATATTAAACCAGAACAATTAGTTTGTACGACAAGTGATGCAGAAATTGCTACTTGTTATGTAAGTAGTGGTTATGTAGTAGTAAATGCTAAAAAAGAAGGAACTGTTACCGTTACATTACAAGCTGCAGCAAATGGAAAAACATATCAAGCTACTGCAACTGTAATAATTAAAGATGGTGAACGCTTTATTGAACTTGATAGTTTAAGTGGCATGATTAATTTAAGAGAAACAAAAACAAAATATATTTCTTACCAATTAAAAGGTCTAACTGGAGATGTAACAGCAGTATCAAGTGATTCATCTATTGCAGTAGTTGAATTAAGCCGAGATGGTATTATTAAAATTACAGCATTAAAAAAAGGAACTGTGACCATTACAGTATCCTTAGTATATCAAGATAAGACTTATAAAACAGAATATACTTTAAATGTAGTAGATACCCCAATTCAAAATTCAACCAATCCGAATCGCCCAGGAAGTGGAAATACTGGAGGTGGATCATCTTCTAATCCAGGAGGATCTACAAATCCTGGAGGAAGCATTCATAAAAAAGATAATGATAGCTCCCTAAAAAGTTTAACAACCAATAAAGGAAATATTGCTTTTAATCCTAAACAACTTACCTATGAAATAGAATTAGGATGGTTTAATTGGAGTATTTCTTTAGAAGCAATTCCAAATAGTAGTAAAGCAACTCTTCAATATTTATATAAAGATGCGAATAGTGATCAATTTACAAAAGTAGATTCTTTAGATAAATTGAAATTAAAATCAGGAGATAATACTGTTTTAATTCAAGTAATTGCAGAAGATGGAACAAATACAATATATAAAGTTATTATTCATAAAAATAGATCTAGTGACACTTATTTAAAAGAATTAACAACTGATAAAGGAAATTTAAATCCAGAATTCGATAAGAAAATAAGCAAATATGAAATTAATGTTGGATTTGATACTCATCATATTAACTTAAATGCCATAGCAAACGATAAAGATGCAAGCTTGTCTTATACTTTTAACGGAAATAAAGTTAGTTCTTTAGATAACTTAAATTTATTAACTGGTTTAAATGTATTAAAGATTAAAGTAACAGCAGAAGATGGAAGCACACGAATTTATGAAGTTGTAATCAATCGAGAAAAAGCGAACCCAGGCTTAGATTCAGATAATTTATTAAAATCTTTAACAGATACCCTAGGTAAAATTGAATTTGATCCATTTAAAAATGATTATTATATTTCAGCAAGTGAAAATACAAATACAATTGGAATTAGTGCTATCCCTAATAGTGATTATGCAAATCTTTCTTATATTTATAATGGAGAAAAAATTACTGCAGAAGATTTAAAAGATTTGAATTTAAAATCAGGTAATAATCGCTTAGAAATTATTGTTACTGCAGCAGATGGAAGTAATAATAGTTATACAGTTAATATAAATAAAAATACTCCAAATAAAAGTACTGCTTTAATGGAATTAACAACCAATAAAGGTACATTGACTCCAGGATTTAACGAAGATATTTTAGAGTATGATATTGAAGTTGGAAAAGATGATAGTAAAATTAATCTTCATGCAAAACCAAAATTGGATTCTTCAAGTCTAAAATACACATTTAATGGAAATTCTGTAAATAATATAAATGATCTAGAATTAAAATATGGATACAATGAAGTTATAATTACTGTAGTCGATAAAGATCAAAACGAACGAGATTATTTAGTAAATATTTTTAGACCATCACCGTTATCTAATGATGCTTCATTAAAAGATTTAACCATTGACGGAAATTCTGTATTAGATACTTTAAAAGCCAATGTTGGAAAAGATATAAATAGTGTCCTTTTAATTGGTACACCTAATAATAAAAATGCCAAAGTAACTTATATTTATGGAAATAATGAATACCAAACAGCAGAAGAACTTGCAAAAAATGAAAATTTACAACCTGGTGCTAATACAATTAAAGTAAAAGTAACAGCAGAAGATGGATATACAGTGAAGATTTATGAAGTAACTATTATAAGAGAAACGGATGGATCAATTAGAACTATATGTTTAGTAACTGCAGATGGTTGTATTCCAACAAATACTTATAAAATTCGCATGGAAGATGTTCCATATTCGATACCATATGCAATTTATGAAAATGGTGTAGAAGTTACAGATTATTTGATTAGTGAAATAAAACGTGACTTTATTCCAGAATCCGTTTTATATGAGATTGAAAAAGGAAGAATTATAGTAAAACCAAACAATGCACAGATTGGTAAAAATATTGATTTAAAATTAACATATCGTGGTCAATCTGCACTTGCCAAAATGTCATTTATGACAGATGATTATTATGTAAAATTAAGTGATTATACTAAAGAAATTGGTTTAACCAATGGAAATGGTGCTGGAACTATTATCGTAAATACAAATTTATTAAACGATATCGTAAATTTTGAAGCAGAAACAAAAAATGGTAACTTATGTTTAAAAGAAAAAAATGCAAGTGAAAATATTATTTGTTTCAACATAAAAGAAGGAAAAGATCTTATTTCACTAGAATATGTAAAAGATAGTGGATTAGATTATCCTGTAGTTCAAGTAAATGCAAATAAAACCGGAAAAGTGGTAATGGAAATTACATCAAGTGCTTACGGTAAAAAATTAGAGAATATCTCATTGGAAATTGAAATTAAAGATGGATTCCAATTTACACTTAATCCAAATGGCGGTTTCTTTAAAGGATATGAAGAAAAACAACAAATTTCATTTGTAGTAAATAAAAATGATACAATTGATTTATCCGAATATCTGGCTTATAAGGCAGAAGAAAAAGAAAATTGTAGATACTTTACTTTAGAAAGTTATAATACAAAACCAGATGGAAGTGGAGAAACTTATCGATTAAATGATAAATTAGATAATTTTGATCAAAATATTACATTATATGCTATTTATTCTGCAGAAGAAGAATTTGTAGAATTAACGGATGATTATAAAATGTATTTAATTGCAGATTTATTCCATAATGAAGAATATTATGACTTATATGATAAAGAAAGTACAGAATACAAAGAAGATGTAATTTATCCAGGAGCCAAAGGATCATATGTTATGTCTTTCTATAACAATAGTTCAAGTGATATTACTATTACAGGATTAACTTTAGAAGAAGATACGATATGTGTGAAAGAAAAAGGTTGCTTAAATATGGGATATGTTATAAAATCATATTCAAGCGATTCTTACTACTATGGTTCAAGTAGTTCCTATGCTATATTAAATACAGATCCAAAAACCGCAATCAGTGGTCTAAATTACAATAGACCTCATACCAAAAGAGATATTGATTTCTCACCAAAAATTACAATAGAAAAAGGAAAAGCAGCAGAGAGCCGGTGTGCCGGCCTGTATTATTCAATTTGAA
>CAOJNP010000023.1 GCA_948439995.1 uncultured Erysipelotrichaceae bacterium
ACTATAAAAGAGAATATGATAGTCATATGATGAAGAATACCGAATGGGGAGCAGTTGCCTACTTACAACATAGTATTTATGGATCAAGAGCAAGTGTTAGAACCAATAATAATAGTAATTATATTACAGGATATAGTAGTGTAACAGAACCAACCTGTGGATATACTGGAGATAACCGAGAATGCAATCGGTATGAAGGAACCTCAATAAATACAGTGGAACGTATACAAAAAGATATAATAGTGAAGTAGGATATTTAGCAAGTACAACGAATAATATTTCAGGAATCTATGATATGAGTGGAGGATCATGGGAGTATATGATGGGAGTCATGCTTCATACAAATGGGCAGCCATGTGCTGGAAGAGATGCAACAGGAGAAATGGGACCGTTTACAAATGCAACATATGGAACACAAGTGCGACAAATTGGATCATGGTATCAAGAAGAAGCTTGGTTTGTTTCTACTTTTGGACCTTGGTTTGATACTGGTCATGCATTTCATGGTGGCATTAATGCTGGATCATTTGCCTTTCATCGTGATCATGGTGGTGTGCTTTCTTGGGTTGGTTTTCGAATTGCTTTAGCGTTTTAGTGTATTTAACAAAAAAAGATATGTTAAATTATAAAAAATAAATAGAACCTCTAAACTAGAAATAGAATAAGGGTTTTATGATTTAAAGAATGCAGTTTTAATTTTTCTAATTATAGAAGTAGCTTTTCTGGATTGATTTTAATATAAAAGGAAATGTTACTGGTATCTTTTTTTGATAAAATATTAGGAATTACATGGATTGGTGCATAACTATAGAATCTTAGGACTACAAGTGAAATTTATATTTTGAAATGTGATTCATGAACTTTTGTAATCCAAGTTGGCTTGGATATTTTATAGTACTTTCTATTTTTTAAAATAAATTAATCATTTCTTTTATTTTTTATTATGTAAAGTTATTTTGATTTTTCAAATGATTTTAGAAAAAAAAGGTATAATAATAGTATGGTGAGTTTTATGAAAAATCAGAATGGTTTTACTTTAATTGAACTTTTGGTAACCATTGGACTAATGGTATTAGTTGGTGTCTTGGTTGCGAATAATTTAACTTCTATTTTTAGTAAGCGGGAAGATGAAAATATTAGTGATTTTGAAGAAACGTTAATAACAGCTGCATGCACTTATATTGATTTATCGGACCCAGAAATTAAATTAAAAAAAGAAGAGTGTAAGAAAGATGGATGCACTGTAAATACATCTGTTTTGGTTTTAAATGGTCTTTTAGAAGAAGATTTAATAAATCCTTTAACAAAAAAAAGTATTACAGGATCAGAAACGATTTCAATTCATTATCCTTCTGGTGAAAAAACTTGTACTTACCATGCGGAGTGATAAAGATGAAAGAAGAAATAATAAAGAAATTAAATGATGTTCATGAAGCAAAAGAAGCAATGGAGATTAATGATATTTTAGGTCTTAAAACAGTTGAAGAGTATCGTGAATTATGTCAGAGTTTAAATGAACTAGTAGAAGAATATGTTTTATTTCACACTAAGAAAGATAAATATATATTGCTAAAAAATTGCCCTAGTTTAAAAATTGGAAAGTTATCTTTAAATAAAAAAGGATATGGTTTTATCATTTTGGAACGAGAAGAAGACTTATATATTCCAGAAGATATGATAAATGGTGCCACTCATGATGATATTGTTCTTGCTGAAGTAACAAGACAAGGTGTTAAACGAGAAGGAAAAGTCATTCGTGTTTTAAAACGTGATCTACATGATATAGTAGGAGAAATATATAATCATAATGGTGAGCTTCGTTTTAAATTAGATGATGAAAAAAAAGATTTAATCATTATATTGGATGAAACAAGTACAAAAAATTGCGTAGAAGGTCATAAAGTTTTAGTTCATTTAGAGAAACAAATAAATGATAAAAAATATATAGGAAAAGTAATTAAAATTTTGGGGCATAAAGATGATCCAGGAGTAGATATTTTAAGTATCGCTTACAAATACCAAATTGATCCTGACTTTGGCCCATTCGTAGAAAAAGAGTTAGAAGATATTCCCACAGATGTAGATTTGGTACAACTTCATAATCGAACGGACTACACCAATGAAGTAATTTTTACTATTGATGGATCACATACTAAAGATATTGATGATGCGATTGGTCTTAAAATGGATGGTAATAATTATGTATTAGGAGTTCATATTGCTGATGTTTCGCATTATGTTAAAGAAAATACAGCTCTTGGTGATGCTGCTTTTGAACGAGGTACCTCAAGTTATTTAGCAGATACCGTCATACCAATGATTCCTCATAAACTTTCCAATGGAATTTGTTCTTTAAATGAAGGAGAGCTTAGACTTACCATGTCATGTGTTATGACAATTAGTCCAAGTGGTGAAGTACTTGCCTATGAAATCGGTCCAGGATATATAAAAAGTTTAAAAAAAATGACTTATGAGGCTGTAAATGATATTTTAATGAGAGACCATATTCCTTCTGGCTATGAATCTTTTGTTAGTACGTTAAAGAAAATGAACGAATTGGCTCATATTTTACAAAGAAAAAGTATTCAAAAAGGTTATATTGATTTTGAATTAGATGAAGCTCGAATAGTACAAGATGAATTTGGTCATGCAATTGATGTTGTTGTTGATCAAAGAGAAGATGGTGAAAAATTAATTGAATCTTTTATGATATTAGCCAATGAAACGGTTGCAAGTCATATTTATCATATGGAACTTCCGTTCATCTATCGTGTTCATGGACAACCAAAAAGTGAGAAAATAGATGATTTCGTTAACTTGGTAAAATTATTAGGGTACGAATTAAAAACAAAAACTACTGATTTAACACCGAAATCAATGCAAATATTGCTAAGTGAATTAGATGAGAAACCAGAATTTAAGATTTTGTCTAGCTTGTTGCTTCGCAGTATGAAAAAAGCAGAATATAGTAAAGACAATATAGGACATTTTGGTCTTGCAAGTGAAGCTTATACTCATTTTACAAGTCCAATCCGAAGATATCCTGATTTAGTAGTACATCGTTTATTAAAAAAGTATTTGGTAGAAAAAGATTTTTCAATGAGTACTATTTCTTATTTAGAACAAAACTTAGTTGACATTGCAGCTCATTCTAGTGAAAGAGAAGTTGCTGCTGATCAAGCAGAACGAGATGTTGATGACATGAAAATGGCAGAATACATGGAAAATCATATTGGAGAAGAATTTGAAGGTGTAATTAATACGGTTACCAATTTTGGGTTTTTTGTGGAATTGTCTAATTTGGTTGAAGGACTGGTTCATGTCAATACTTTAAAAGGTGATTATTACCAATATATTCCTGAAAGTTTAGCCTTAATTGGCAATAATACGAAGAAAACTTATCGTGTTGGAGATCAAATTAAAGTAAAGTGTATTGCATCATGTAAAGAAACGGCTATGATTGATTTTCAGATTGTAGAGGATAACGATGGAAATAAAAAATAGAAAAGCTTATTTTGATTATAGTGTTTTAGAAGAATTAGAAGCAGGAATCGTTTTAACAGGAACAGAAATCAAAAGTGTGAGAAAAGGATCTGTTGATTTAAAAGATACTTTTGTTGTGATAAAAAATAATGAAGCAAGTGTTTTGAATCTATATATTGCTCGTTATTTTGAAGGAAATCAGTTTAATCATGATGAAAGAAGAAGCAGAATTCTGTTGTTTCATAAAAAAGAGATTCGAAAATTAAAAGAAAAAGTTGCTCAAGAAGGCGTTACTTTAATTCCTTTAAAAATGTATTTTAAGAAAAATCATGTGAAACTTTTAATCGGAGTATGTAAAGGAAAAAAATTATATGATAAAAGAGAAGCAATTAAGAAAAAAGATTTGGAACGCGAAAAAAAAGAATTGTTTTAAGTTCTTTTTTTATTTCCAGTTGATAAATCTTTACATATGCTTCTTTTTTTAATGATAATACTTTTCTTTTTTTATGTTATACTGATTTTAGGATTGGTGACTGATATGAATCAAAAACCAAAGCAAAAATTTAAATTAAAATGGATTTTTCTTTTTGTTTTTTCGGTTGCCATTCTTACAATAGGTTTCTTTTTATTTCAAAAGCAATTTATACCTTTTGTAGAAGAAGAGGAAGAATTCAAGAAAAAAGTACAAATTGTTGATGAAAATAGTAAAGAAAGACCATTTGCTATTATGATTAATAATATTTCAGTTGCTAGACCATATCATTCTGGTCTTCAAGATGCTTATCTTGTTTATGAAATGATTGTGGAAGGTGGAATTACACGGTATTTAGCTTTCTTTCAGGAACAAGTTACTTCTCAAATTGGACCAATTCGAAGTGCTAGACCATATTATTTAGATTATGTGATGGAAAATGATGCCTATTTTGTTCATTGGGGATTTAGTGAAGAAGCCAAAAGTGATATTAAAAAATATAGCATTCAGAATATTAATGGACTTTATCAGGATCAATATTTTTGGAAAGATCGTTCCTTACCCGTTGCAACAGAACACACTGCTTTTTCTAGTATTGATAAATTAAGTCATGGAATCAATGAATTAAAATATCGTTTGAAAAGAAAGCAAGATTTTTTATTTTCATATTCCGCAGATCCAATTTCATTTTTAGATCAAGAAAATGTTCAAATAGCAAATGAAGTCTCTATTCCTTATTCAAAAGGAACTATTACAAATTATGTTTATCATGCGGAGGAAGGAAAATACTATCAATTTGTAAATGGAATACCACATATTGATTTTGTCACCAAAGAACAATATAAAGTAAAAAATATTATAGTTTATCAAGTGAAAAATAATACAATAGATCAATATGGTAGACAATCTTTAAATAATATTGGAGAGTTTTTAGGATATTATATTACAAATGGAGAAGCAATTCCAATTCGAATTCAGAAAAAGTCACGTGAATCTCAAACAATTTATTCTGATATGAATGGCAAAAAAATTGAATTGAATGATGGAAATACTTGGATTCATATTGAACCAGAAAATCAAGAATTAAAAATAATAGAATAAAAGGAGTGAATAAGATGGTGGTTGATTTTTTAGCAAATAATTATATTTGGTTTTTAGTAATTACAATTATTTTATGTTTATCTCTTATTGGATATATTGTTGATTTGAAAGAACAAAAAAAATGGAATAATTTTGGAAATTATTCAAAAGATACTGAACAAAATTTTGAAAAGTTTGCAGCATTAGCTCAAAATAAAACATTAACGGAGGTAATGAAAACTTCGGAAATTAATCCTATGAATCAAAATAATATTTCAAATCAAATACAACATCAAACTTCTAATAATTCTATGGTGATGCCAGCATTAAATAATAATTCTAATTCAACTTCTTTTCAAGTTTTAGGAAAATAAAAAAGAATCATAAGAGTATGTTTATTTTAGTAAAATCAAAATAGATGTACTCTTTTTGAATTGATGATTAAACTGATTAATGATATAATAAAAAAATGAAAATAAAAAGGAGTGATTCATTTGACCCTAGCTGGTTTATGGGCAATTTTTACAAAAGTTTTAGATATTTGTGTTGTTTGGCTTTTGTTTTATTTTATTTTTAAAAATATTAAAAATAATGTAAAAATGGTTTTAATTTTAAAAGGCGTATTGTTAATTATTGCGATTGAAATTGTCAGTAAAATATTAAATTTATATACAATTGGTCTATTATTGGAGTATGTTTTAGAATGGGGACCTATTGCGATTATTGTGATTTTCCAACCAGAGATTAGAAATGTTTTAGAGAGCATTGGAAGAACTCATTTACTTGGTAGACATAAAATTTTAACGTTTGATGAAAGAGAAAAAGTAGTTTGTGAAATTATGGAAGCCATAGAATATTTGAAACGTAATCGAATTGGTGCTTTAATTGTAATTGAAAGAGATGTTTCTTTATTAGAATATATTGAACCAGCTACAAAAATATATGCAGATGTTTCTAGTGAATTATTATGTAATTTATTTTTTCCTAATAGTCCCCTTCATGATGGAGGCGTAATATTAGAAGGTGATCGGATTACTTGTGCAGGATCTGTTTTTAAAACAAGTATGAATCCTAATATTAATAAAAGACTTGGAACACGACATCGTGCCGCTTTAGGTATTAGTGAAGAATCGGATGCGATTGCTTTGGTTGTAAGTGAAGAAAATGGTAGAATTAGTATTGCAAGTAATGGCGAATTAAATTACAATTTAACTTTGGATGAATTCCGGATGAAATTAATTGATGAATTAAAGCCAAAAATGGAAGTATTCTATGAGGCAGATCGTGTTCGTGAGGAGGATGAAGAAAATGAATAATTTTTTGAAATCAATTGGTTCTTTTTTTCAAACTCTTTATCGAATTCTAGATCGAATTTTTATTACGCCAATTAGTCGATTAATATTTCAAATTGGAGAAAATCTAAAAGGAAATTCTTCTAAAGTTGAAAAATTTTTAAATCGTCCTAACATATTGTTGTATTTGTCTTTGATATTTGCAGTTGTCTTTTTCTTTTTAGTTGATTCACAAGTTGTTACTTTAGTAGAAAAAGAAGCTGAAATTTTAGCAAATCAACCAGTAAAAGTTTTATATAATAAAGAAGCTTATGTTGTAGAAGGATTGGTGGATCAAGTTGATATTGTTTTAACTGGTCGTAAAAGTGCTATTTATTTAGCAAAACAATTAGGAGAATATGATGTTGTTCTAGATTTATCAGATTATGAAGCAAGCGATACTCCTGTTCGAGTTCCTTTAACTTATAATCAAACTGTTGATAACATTAGTTATAAATTAGATCCCTCTTATGTTACTGTTACAATTAAGAAAAAAGAAAGCTTAGTATGGAATAATGTTTCGTATGATTTATTAAATGAAAATAAATTAAATGAAAAATTAAGTGTAGATTCCGTAGAATTAGATAAAACAGAAGTTGTTTTAAAAGGAAGTAATGATAATTTAAATAAAGTTGCTACTGTAAAAGCACTTATTGATCTTTCTAATAAAAAATTTACCGATGCAGGTACTTATGATATTTCCGATATTCGGTTGGTAGCATATGATTCAAATGGAGCAATTTTACATAATATTGAAATTGTACCAGGAACCATAACTGGAACCATAACTTTAGGAACTTATTCTACTACTGTACCACTTCAAGTATTGGCAACTGGAGATTTGGTAACTGGTAAATCCATTTCTTCTATTACGATTAATGGTAAAACAAGTTATTCTATTAATATCTATGGAGATAAATCAATTATCGATGAAATTAAAAGTGTTCCGATTACGATTGATGTGAATAATCAAGGAAATAATGGAGCAAAAACTTATAATGTTACCATTGTCAAACCAAATGGAGTAAGACATATTAGTGAAGAAAATGCAAAGATTGTTGTTAGCTTTGGTGATGAAAAGCAAAAAACAATTAATATTTCTAATATTGGTTATCGTGGACTTGGAAATAATTTAAAAGCAAATTTGGTGGGATCAACTTCTGTTCCTGTTCAAGTAAAAGGAGTTCAATCAGTAATAGACTCGATTAATACAGATAACATATCAGCTTATACTGATTTAACTGGATATGGAGTTGGAGATTATGAAGTTGATGTTAAAATTGAGAGTGATGATCCAAGAGTAAATTATATTGTTACTACCAAAGTAAAAATCAGTATTACAAATGGTTAAAAGAGTGAAATTTTTTGAAATTGACAATAAAAAGTAGATTCTAAAAAAGAATTATTGAAAACCCTAGTTGAGTTCTATACTCGGTTGGGGTTTTATATTTTAAACCATAACTAGATTGAGAATTAATACGATCATGGATTATTGATTGATATATTCTTCAACATTTTTATGATTATTTTGATTAAAATCAATATACATTTCTTTTTTTATCATCATTTTTATTTTGTTTCTTTTCTTTTATTATAATAAAAAATGTAGACACTTTTTGTTATCTACATTTATCTTATAACTTAAATTTTTCTCATTTTTTAATTTTAGATGCAAATATAAATACAAAAATAATGTTAAAAAACATCAAAAGAATAAAAGTATCTTTAAAATTAGAAATAGAAAAAAAGAATAGAAATGATGATGAAATATGATATACTTAATATTATAATCTGTATAGTTAATATTGTTTGTAAATTTAGTCCACAAATACGAGGTGTCATGTATGAAATTAGAGAAATTTCAAGAAAAAAAGCCAAAACAAAAAGGAATCATAATTGGAAGTATTGTTTTATTTATATTAATCACAGTAATTGTAGTATATCGAAGTTTTGCCTTGTTTGAAGAAAAGCAAGAATTTGATGTGATTAAAGGATCTGTGCCCAATCAAAATTATGATTTGATGCTCTCTTTTCAAGTAGAAGATGAAAATGGAAATCAAACACTAAGTAATACGATACCAAGTGATCATAATTATGAAGTAAGTATCATTTGTAATAATGGAGCAAGTGGTTTATGGAATGCAGAAGAATGGGCACCAATGATTCAAAACTTAACGAAAACTAGAACGAAATGTACATTACTTTTTACAAAAAAATATAAAGAAAGTATATTAAATGGAATGGATCCAGTGTTAAAAGAAGGATTAATACCAGTAACGATTGAGAATGATGGAAGCGTAAAAAAAGCAAATGAGCAAGAAGAATGGTATGATTATGAAACTCAAAAATGGGCGAATGCAGTAATACTAGAAGATGAGAGTATAAAGTATCAAAATGGAGAGACAATACCAGAGAGTAATATAGAGTCTTACTTTGTATGGATACCCAAATATCGATATAAGTTATGGGATTTAGGAAATTATGAAGGATTAACAAGTATTAATTCTTCCAAAGTCCATGATATAGAAATTATCTTTGGAGAATATGATACTGTAGATAAAGAAGGAGAATGTAGGATACCAGGAGTAAGTGGTTTATCTGGAAATTGTAAAGAAGGAGATTACATGACCCATCCAGCATTTCAAAGTTTTGGAACAAAAGGAATCTGGGTCGGGAAGTTTGAGGTAGGATACAAAGGAGCAACCAGTACAGCTGGAGCGCAACAAAATATCCAAGATAGGGACAAAGTAGAGATCAAACCAAATGTATATAGTTGGAGAAGCATCAATGTATCAAATGCCCATTTAAATAGTTACAACTATAAAAGAGAATATGATAGTCATATGATGAAGAATACGGAATGGGGAGCAGTAGCTTATTTACAACACAGTATTTATGGATCAAGAGCAAGTGTCAGAATCAATAATAATAGTAATTTTATTACGGGATATAGTGCATTAAATGAACCAACCTGTGGATATACAGCAGATAACCGAGATTGTAATCGTCATGAAGGAACAGATTTAAATGTGGATGGGACTTATACAAAAAGATACAATAGTGAAGTAGGATACTTAGCAAGTACAACGAATAATATTTCTGGAATCTATGATATAAGTGGTGGAGCTTGGGAGTATACAATGGGAGTCATGACCAATCAAAATGGACAACCATGTGCAGGAATGAATTCTTCCTATACGAGTGGATTTACAGGACCATTTTGCAATGGAAGTGGAAATGCAACTGGGACTTCTTTTCCAGATCAAAAATATTATGATACTTATCAATATGGAACAAAAGACTATCATTTTGCTAGGGGAATATTAGGAGATGCAACTGGAGAATTCGGCCCTTTTGGAAAAGCAACATATGGTACTCAAGAAAGACAAAATAATTCTTGGTATATCGATAGTGCATGGTTTGTTAATTCTGAATGGCCATGGTTTTTTCGCGGATGTGCTCGTTATGATGGATTAAATGCTGGAATGTTTGCCTTTGGTCGTACGGATGGTGATGCTGGTCCAAATGGAGGATATCGAATTGTTTTAGCCTTTTCATAGAAAGTTTTTATAGCTTTCTTTTTTTTTACTCGTTATAATGAAATTAGAAAAGAGTTGATCTTATGCTAAAAGATTTTGAAATTGCACAGAAAAAGATATTGAAAGATATTCGTGAAATTGGTAAAAAAATAGGCTTATCAGAAGATGATTTAATTTTATATGGAAAATATAAGGCAAAAATAAATGAAGTAGATCATCAAGATAATGGAGGAGTTATTTTAGTTACTGCGATAAATCCTACCCCTTTTGGAGAAGGTAAAACAACTGTTTCCATAGGTCTTCATGATGCTTTTTGGCGTCTTGGTGTTAAATCTTTACTCACACTTCGTGAACCTTCTATGGGACCTGTATTTGGAATTAAAGGAGGAGCAACTGGAGGAGGTTATGCACAAGTTTTACCAATGGAAGATATTAATCTTCATTTTAATGGTGATTTTCATGCTATTACGAGTGCAAATAATTTAATTAGTGCAATTTTAGATAATCATTTGAAGCAAGGAAATCTACTGGAAATTGATCCAGATAAGATTTATTTTGAACGCACTATGGATATGAATGATCGATCTTTACGAAATATTGAGATAGGTTTGGGTGGCAAAGTAAATGGGGTATCTAGAACAGATCATTTTACTATTACTGCAGCAAGTGAAATTATGGCTGTCTTTTGTGCTAGTAAAGACTTATTAGATTTAAGAAGAAGACTTAGTAAAATTATTGTTGCAGAAGATATTCATGGAAATTATGTTACTGTTCAAGATTTAGAAATAACAGGGTCTTTGCTTGCTTTATTAAAAGATGCGATGCGACCAAATCTTGTGCAAACCTTGGAAGAGAATCCAGTTTTCATTCATGGGGGTCCTTTTGCAAATATTGCTCCTGGAGTGAATTCAGTTATGGCTCTTAAATTAGCTAAGAAATTATCTCCTATTGTTATTACAGAAGCAGGCTTTGGTTCTGATTTAGGAGGATTTAAATTCTTAGACATTATTTGTAGAAATAATGAAATAAAGCCAAATGCTGTTGTTTTAGTAGCTACTATCAAAGCTTTAAAATATAACGGCGGTATGTCGATGGATCAAATTATAATGGAAGATTTAGAGTCTTTAAAAAAAGGTTTGTCTAATCTTGAAGCACATATGGATAATTTAGATTTATTAGGTGTTCCTTATGTGGTTACATTAAATCAATATGAAACGGATACAGAAAATGAAATTAATGTTGTACAACAATTTGTTGAAACTAGAAATCAAAAATTTGTTGTGAATTGTGTTCATGCCCAAGGTGGAAAAGGTGCTATGGATCTTGCTAAAACTTTATTAGAATTGAATAAACCTTCTATGAAATTACTTTATGAAGAAAATGATTTGATTGATATCAAAATCGAAAAAGTTTGTAAAAATTTATTTCATGCTAAGGAAATTGAATATTCTGATATTGCAAAAGAAAAATTAATTCGTTTTCAAAAACATTTTCCTACTTATCCACTTTGTATTGCAAAAACTCAATACTCAATTAGTGATGATAAAAATCTTTTAGGATATCCAAAGAATACAACAATTCACATACGGGATTTAAAAGTGTCAAATGGTGCAGAATTTATTGTAGTTTATTTAGGTGATATTATGACGATGCCTGGATTACCAAAAATTCCTGCTGCCAATCAGATTGACATTGATCAAAATGGTGAAATTATTAATATATTTTAAACAAAAAAATTACCAATTGCTGGTAATCTTTTTATTTTATTGGATCATCTGTATAATGCTTAAATAATAATAGAATATTAATTAATCCACAAATTCCAACTAGATCATAAATTAATTTCACCATAATACTTGATTCTTTAAATAAAGTTGTAACAAGATTAAAATCAAAAAATCCAATTAATCCCCAGTTGATGGCTCCAATAATTGTAAATATTAAACATGTTTTATGTAATATTTCCATTTTTTCAAATCCTTTCTTCTTTCTTTATTTTTCCTAAAAATAATTCTTTTATACATGAATATTTTTATCTCTACTTAATATAGTTAAGTAGAAAAGGGAGATGTTATAAGTGAAAAAGTTTTGGTGCTTCTGCTGTGCGGTGCTATTATTAGCAACTGGATGTGGTAAAAAAGAAGCAGCTGATGTGGTAAAAGATTTTACGGATCAAGTAAATAATTCAAAAAGTTATGTGTTAAAAGGAACAATGGAAATTTATAGTGATGAAGATACATTCACATATAGTGTTGAAGCAAATTATTTAAAAGATAATTATTATAAAGTTTTATTAGTAAATCAAACCAATAATCATGAACAAGTTATTTTAAGAAATAATGATGGTGTTTATGTAGTCACTCCATCTTTAAACAAAAGTTTTAAATTTCAAAGTGAATGGCCAGATAATAGTAGTCAATCTTATTTATTAAAACCAATTATTAATGACTTAAATAAAGATACTGAAATTAGTATGATTGAAGAGGATTCAAAATATGTCATTAAATCAAAAGTAAATTATCCAAATAATTCTGATTTGGTTTATCAAAAAATTACTCTTGATAAAGATATGAATTTAGATAAAATTGAAGTATTTAATCAAAATGATGCCGTAAAAATCAAAGTAAATGTTAATAATATTGACTTAAAAGCAAGTTTATCCGAAAGTGATTTTAAATTAGAAGATTATGTAAAAGAAAATAATACTACTAAGAAAGATTGTCCGGAAGGAGATACAACTTGCAAAACGGAAGAAACAACTTGTGATCCGAAAAAAGAAGATTGTAATAACAATAAAAATACTTGTGAAGGAAGTAATTGTGCCAAAGATAAAACAACAGGTGTATTAGAAGATATTGTTTATCCACTTTATATTCCAAGTAATACTTATTTATCTGGAAAAGATAAAGTTGATACAGATAGTGGAGAAAGAGTTATTTTAACATTTGGCGGAGATAAAAACTTTGTATTAGTAGAAGAAGCAGCAAATCCAAGTAATGAATTTGAAATTATTCCAGTTTATGGAGATCCATTAATGCTTAATGATACAGTTGCAGCCTTATCTGAAAATTCTTTGTATTGGACTAGTAATAATATAAGTTATTATTTAGCAGGAACGGATTTAACCAGTGATGAGATTTTAAATATCGCTAAAAATATGAATCAAACCACTAGTGTAATTAACACAAATATTAATGAAAAATAATTGATAAAAAGTAAAAACCTTGTGTCTGCAATTGATACAAGGTTTTTTTATCGTAATAAATTGTAACAATAAATAATAAAAATTGATGATTTAAAAAGATAATATGTAGTCTTAATAAATAAAACTTTAAAAACAATTCTAAGGAAGAAAAATTTTTTACTAGATATTGTTCATTAAAGTTAAATTTTAGAAAATCGTTGTAAAAATTAATATTTTAATAAAAATAAAATTTTTTAATTCAAGACTAAATTTTGTTACTAAAATATTCATTTATTCTGTACTTTGCAAATTCTTAAAAAATCAGTTATAATGTAATTGGTGATAATATGAGCAAAAAAGTACAATATCAAACCGAAGAACAAAGAGAAGTAATTCATTTTTTCATTGTTTTGGTTGTAATTCTAATTATTGTGATGTGTGTTTATATTTTTAGTAAAGCTTTTGTATTTGATGAAAGTTTATTTGAAGTAAGTTATGAAGCTGGTGCAATAAAAGATGAACGAGCAATTGTTGGAACGATTTTTAATCGTCCTGAAAAGGAATATTATGTCATTATTTATGATGAATCAAAAGGAAATGCTGTTTATTATTCTGCATTAACGTCAAAGTATTCGGAAAATGAAAAAGCATTAAAAGTTTATCATGTTGATTTAGATAATGAATTAAATGCGGCTTTTTATGTAGGAAACGATGGAAAAAGTAATAAAAATGCTTCTAGTGTTTCAGATATCAAATTAAAAGATTTAACTTTGTTGAAAATCAAAAATGGAAAGATTGAGAAATATCTTGAAAATATTACAGAAATTGAAAAAGAACTAGCAGTAACGAAATAAAAGTAAAATAATTTTATTTTAAATTTGATTATTTTTAAAAATTTTAAAGTAATGAATGAAAATGATTTTTATTAATGTTTGTTAATTTTTTTAAAGTAGAATTAAATAAGTTAATGATCTTATATTTATATGGACTCTTTTTTTGAATGTAAAAAGGTAAATTAAAAGGTATTATTTTTAAAAATATTAACCATATTTATAATGAGTTTTGTGGCTTAAGATTTTATAAATATAGGATTGAGGTGACACTTTGAAACATAAAAATGAAATTGGATTAAAAGAATTATTATTGATCGTAGTGATAACGTCTTTATTTACAAGTATTACTACAGGTGTCATTATGTATAACAATAATCGTATTACAACTCATATTAGTGGAAATGATTTAAGTCAAGATGAAGATTTAAAAGAGTTTTTAAAAGTGTATGCATCTTTGATTGGAGATTATTATACAGATATAAATAAAAGAGAAATGCTAGAAAAAGCCATTGCTTCTATGTTTGAATATTTAGGAGAAGATTATTCGGATTATTTAAATCGAGACGAAACAGATGCTTTAGCAGAAAAATTAAAAGGAGAATACAAAGGCATTGGAGTTCAAATTATTAACGATAATACAATTTATCGCGTTTTTACTGATTCTCCTGCAGAACATGCTGGATTATTGGAAGGAGATAAAATTGTATCGGTAAATGGTGAAAATGTAGAAGGAAAAAATTCAAGTGAAGTATCTAATAAAATTCAATCTGCATCTGGAGATTCTATAACAATTGGTATATTACGAAATGAAGAAGTAAAAACTTTTACAGTAGAAATTAAAACTTTATTTGTTCCTGCTACGGATTATCAATTAATTCCAGTGGAAAATCATAAAATTGGTTATTTAGCGATTTCAACTTTTTCGAATACTGTTTCCACACAAGTAGAGCACGATTTAGAAGAAATGGAAAAAGAAGGGATGGATCGTTTAATATTAGATTTAAGAGGAAATACTGGTGGTTATTTAGTGGCTGCTACTCAAATTGCCAAGCTATTTTTAGAAAAAGATCAGTTAATTTATTCTTTAGTAGATAAAAATGAAACAAAACAATATAAAGATGATACGGATGAAAGTAGAAATTACAAAATTATAGTATTGATGAATGAGGGAACGGCATCTGCATCAGAGATTTTAGCTGCAGCATTAAAAGATAGTTATGGAGCTACTTTACTTGGAGAAACAAGTTATGGAAAAGGAAAAGTACAGCAAACAAAAAATTTAGAAGATGGAACCATGGTAAAATATACGACTGCTCGCTGGCTTCGCCCAAATGGGGATTGTATTGATGGTATTGGTTTGATACCTGATATTGAAGTGATATTAGAATTAAATACAGAAGGGTTACAAACAATTGATACGCAATTAAATGAAGCAATTCGAATTATGAGTGAAGAATAAACTTAAGAAAGACGGGATAATATGGAAACTGTATCAATTGGAGATTGTCTTAAAATCGAATGTTATAAGCATAATGGATTTTTGGATTGTATAAACGAAGAAGCAATTGTTTTGGAAGAAACAGATGATTATTTAATTGTTGCGAATGATCATACTAAATTAATTGAACATGATGGAAGAAGTCATCGGACGAAAGAACCAGCGGTATTATTTTTTTATAAACATCATTGGTTTAATATTATAGGACAACTAAAAAAGCAAGGTTTATTTTATTATTGTAATATAGCAACTCCTTATTTAATTGAAAATAAAACGATAAAATATATTGATTATGATTTAGATTTACGCGTATTTCCAGATGGGGGTTATCGTATTTTAGATCGTAATGAATATAAATATCATAAAAAAATTATGCATTATTCTGATGAATTAGATTTGATAGTTCATCAAGAATTATCTCGCTTAATTGAATTAAAAAAATCACAAAAAGGGCCTTTTGAACCAGAAATTATTGTAAATTTTTATAAAAAATATCAAAATATGAAAAAAATGTGAAATTTTTTCTTGCATTTACATATATATTAGTGTAGAATGTAAAGCGTGCTACCCATTAAGGAAGCATGAAATATAGAAAATCTTCACATTTTTTCTTGTCATTTTAAGAAAAAATGAAAATGTCGAAAAAAGTAAAAAAGATGTTGACAAATGTAAAAAGGTTTGCTATATTTAAAACGTGCCTTTGGAAAAAAGGCAGAAAATGATCTTTGAAAACTAAGTAAAAAAGTCAATTTGAGTAGCTTAGGATAAACGAAAAATTTAATTGATTTAAATAAATCTTTTTTATTGAGAGTTTGATCCTGGCTCAGGATGAACGCTGGCGGCATGCCTAAGACATGCAAGTCGAACGCGAAGGCCCACTGAAAATGGAGTGCTTGCACAAAGTTGGATGTGGAATTTCCTTCGAGTGGCAAACGGGTGAGTAACACGTGGGTTACCTACCTCTATGTTGGGGATAACAGTTGGAAACGATTGCTAATACCGAATGTGCTCTACGGAGTAAAGGAGCCCTTAAAGCTTCGCATAGAGATGGGCCTGCGGTGCATTAGCTTGTTGGTGGGGTAATGGCCTACCAAGGCAACGATGCATAGCCGA